>NZ_BAAGXC010000033.1:0-1061 GCF_054780035.1 Mariniluteicoccus endophyticus
CCGGATGAGCACCCGAAGCCTGCGACCAATAGATGTAGCCACGCTCAAAACGCTGACCACACCCACCGTTCTTCAGGCCGCAGAACTCCGCGCCCACCGGGTAGCCGAGCGGTCCACGCTCGAAGACGTGCGACGCGTACGCGTCCATGATCAAACCCCACACAGGATGTGCCCCGGACGCCGGCGACCAGTAGATCGAGCCGCCCCGGAACTTCTGGTAGCACCCGCCGTCGCGCAACCCGCAGACCTCCGCGGCGAGCGGGACACCCAGCGGTGAGCCGGCGCCGCCGAGCTCGGTCCAGCGCCTCCCGATCGGCGACGTGGCTGATACCGACGGAGTGGCCGAGGCCTGGGGCGTCGCAACCCGCGTCGGGGTCGCCGACCGGGTCACGGTCACCGACGGCGTGGGTGACGTTGCGATCGAGGGGCCCGGCGTGGCCGAAGCCGTACGCGAGGGCGTGGCCGACGCGGACACCGACGGCGTGGCTGACGCAGACACCGAGGGCGTCGGGGTGGTCGTCGGCGCCGCGAGGGCGGGGGTGACGGCGGTGAGGGCGAGGCCCAGGCCGAGACCCAGGCGGAGCACGGCCTGCAGAGGCTTCATGGCGTTCACAGCGGCTGCACCACCACGTTGATCAGGCCCTGGCGCGTGTCGCCGATGGCGGAGAACGACGCGGTGGACAGGTCGATGCAGCGGCCCGCGACGTAGGGGCCGCGGTCGTTGATACGCACGTCGACGCTGCGTCCGTTGGCCGTGTTGGTCACGCGCGCCCACGAGTTCAGGCGCAGGGTCTTGTGGGCCGCGGTCATCGCGTTGGGGTTGAACCACTCGCCCGAGGCGGTCGGCTGCGGCTCCCAGTAGTGGGAGGCGGTGCAGCGCTCGCCGGCCGGCAGGGCCGGCGCGCCGTTGTCGACGCGGCCGGTGTCGAAATGGAACACCAGCTTCCCACCCTGGAAATTCTGCGTGATCGTCCCATTCACCACCGGACCCTCTGGACCCGTCGGATAACCCAACGACCCACGCTCCCAACCCTGAGCCGCATAAGCCTTACCGATCTCAC
>NZ_BAAGXC010000034.1:0-2159 GCF_054780035.1 Mariniluteicoccus endophyticus
CCGCCACCGCGGGCAACAGGACGACTCGCATAACGACCGGACCTACGAAACGGGGTCAGCCCAGTCGCTCAACCCAAGCCTGAGCCTTTGGGTTGCCCTCCAGCGCCGCAATGGTGACCCGGGTCGGTGTCGCTGAGAGGAGGCTCGCCAAGGCCTCCAGTCGGTCGACAACCCCTACAGGTGGCGCGGCGACATCGGCAACGGGAACGGGCGCGCCCTCGCCCAGCCGCTTCAAGGCCTCAGCATGTGCGTTGCTATCCGGGAACTCGCCCTTGTAATCACGGAGGTCGTCCCGAACCTTGGTGACCGAGAAACGGCTCTTTGTGAAGTAGTTGTAGTCGAACTCCTTGAGCTCGGAGACGATCCGATCCTGAACTTCGCGGGCGAGCTTGTCGACTTCGCCGTCCGCCGTATTCCGCTGCTTCGCCGCTTCACCAGCCTCGCCACGCAGTGTCTTGATCTCGTCAGCGAGCCGAGCCTCTTCCTCCTTGGCATCAATCGCCTCACGCCCCAGCGTCACGATGGCCGCGGCGCTGGCGCCATCCAGGAACGCCGACAGGTTGGCGTCCACCCACTTGCGCGTGAACACAGCCATTGATGGCGATGGGCTCGTCCCGCCCGCGGGGACGGTGGTCCACTGCTTGTCGTCGCCTTCCCAAACCACAGCGGCCGATGACGTCCCCTCTGCTAGCCCGAGCAGGAGTTCCGACAAGGTCGATTTGCCGCTGCCGTTGTGTCCGTAGATCACCGTCCGGCAGCCGAGAGGACAGTCATCTGGCCAGAAGCCTTGGTCAAGCGACCGCCAGGGAGCCTTGAGATCGAGTCGGCGAAGCACAACTACACCATAGTTGTCACCACCGACATCGACATCTGACTGCGTGAGGCGGGGCAATTCAACTACTCGGTCGATGCGGCTTCCAGCGCAGCAGCAACAGCTTCGAACTCGGCGAGGGCGGCGGTGAGGTCTTCAACGATTTCGCGAGCGATGACGTCGGGCGCGGGCAGCGAGTCAAGGTCGTGGAGGGAGTCATCGCGTAGCCAAGTGATGTCGAGGTTGACCTTGTCGCGGGCGATCAGCTCGTCGTACTCGAATGACTTCCAGCGTTCTGATTCCACGCGCGCGTCGCGAGATGCACCCGCCAAGTACGACTCGACGAACTCGTTGAGATGGGCTCTGCGCAGGGGGTTCTGCTTGAGAGTGAAATGCTGGTTCGTGCGCAAGTCGTATACCCAGAGCTTCCGAGTCCAGGGAGTCTCACTCGCGGGCTTCTTGTCGAAGAACAGCACGTTCGCCTTGACCCCTTGGGCGTAGAAGATGCCAGTCGGGAGACGGAGGATTGTGTGTAGGTCGAAGTCATTGAGGAGCTTGCGTCGCAGCACTTCGCCCGCCCCGCCTTCGAACAGCACGTTGTCGGGAAGTACAACGGCGGCGCGGCCGTTGATGTCGAGGATTGTCATGATGTGCTGCAGGAAGTTGAGCTGCTTGTTCGAGGTAGTGGTGACGAAGTCAGCTCGCTCGATCTCGGTGTCTTCCTTCGACTCGTGGCCATCGGCGCCGACCATGGTCATCGACGACTTACGTCCGAACGGCGGGTTGGAGAGCACCACGCTGTAGCGCTCTCCAGGGTCGGCGATGAGCGCGTCACGTACGTCGATCAGCGAGTCGCCGCCGGGCGTGCCGATGCCGTGCAGCAGGAGGTTCATCGCGGCGAGCCGTGCGGTACCGTCCACGAGTTCTGTACCGTGAGCGAAGTCGTCGCGCAGGCGGTCGCGTTGGATCGGCGTCAGTCGCTCGGCGTGGCTCGATGCATAGTTATGAGCGACGAGGAGGAACCCTCCAGTGCCGCACGCGGGGTCAATCACCGAGTCGTCGGCTGATGGCTGGATCACGTCGACGATTGCCTGGATCAGATCTCGCGGGGTGAAGTATTGGCCGGCGCCTGAGCCCTTGTCAGAGGCTCCCTTCGCGATAAGTTGCTCGTAGGCGTCACCCTTGAGATCAGTTCCGGAAGCCGACCACTGCTCCTTGTTGATCAGGTCAACGATGAGGCGCTTGAGTTTCGCTGGGTCTGGGCCGCCCCCGTCATTCGGTCGGACGGTGTGTGAGTCGTCGGTTTCGATTTGATGGGTGCATTGCCGAGCGTACTCGGCTGGGCGTA
>NZ_BAAGXC010000035.1:0-80435 GCF_054780035.1 Mariniluteicoccus endophyticus
CCGCCACCGCGGGCAACAGGACGACTCGCATAACGACCGGACCTACGAAACGGGGTCAGCCCAGTCGTCACGCTCGCCTCGCTGGGTCAGTTCGTCGGCATGATCTTTGGCGGCTGGTGGTCTGACAAGGTCGGACGCAAGATCTCGATGCTCGTCCCGTCGGTCGTCCTCATCATCTGGGCGCCGGTCTTCTTCTCGCTCGTCGGCATGAAGTCGGTGACCATGCTGGGCATCGCGGTCATCGTCGGTGCGTTCTTCCACGGCGTGCTGGCCGGCCCCGAGGCCGCCTGGATCACCGAGCTGTTCCCCGCCCGCTACCGCTACGGCGGCTCGTCGCTGGTCTTCGGTGGCTCGTCGATCATTGCCGGTGCCCCGGCGCCGCTGATCGCCCTGTGGCTGCAGACCAGATTCGGCAACGCCTCGGTCATCGCGTACCTCGTGATCACCATGGCGATCACGATCATCGCGCTCATGACCTCGCGCGAGACGAAGGGTCGCGACCTCGCCCACACGACGAAGGGCGTGTACGAGGCGTAGCCCTGCATTTGACCGAGGGCCCCGGCCGCAGCATCTCGCCGCGCCGGGGTCCTCGTCGTCTGTCCGCTATGGTGTTTCACGTGGAACCGACCGTGAAGCAGGTGGCCGAGGCCGTCCAGGAGATGCTGGCGCGCCCTTGGCCGCGTACCGCCGACGACGTCGACGGGTTCGTGCACTGGCACCATCTCGACGGAATCGACCGCGAGAACGACGGCGTCACGGCGCTGAACGACTGGGGCGAGGCGGCCGGCGGTCTGGCGTTCCACGAGGGCGCGTTCACCGGTGTCCATCTCTTCCTGTGGCCTACGCTCGACCCCATCGGGATCATCGACCGTTTCCGCGAGCTGTCCGCAGCGTTCACCACACTGTGCGGCGAGCCTGAGGACCAGTGGGGGGACACTGGCGCGCCAGCCGCGGCGTGGCGTACGCCCACGCACGTGATCGACCTGTACGCCCACACCGGCGCCGCGCCCTGCGTGCAACTCGCCGTGGAGGACGCCTACCTGGCCGACGCGGCCGAGGCCGCCGCACAGGCCCGCCAGGCCGAGGAGACCCATCCGCTTGCAGCGCTCGGCGCGCCCGTCGACAGCGCGTCGTTCGAGGCGGCCCAGCACCAGACCGACCAGCTCACGACCCGAGGGGAAGACGATGACCGGCACGAACGTGACTGACGAGACCGAGATCCCCGCGACCGCCGATCTCGTCGACGAGATCGGCGACGGCGTACGCAGCTGTGACCTGCAGCTGCGCGACTTGGGCGGGCGCACGGCGTTCGCCGGACGGATCGTGACGATCCGCTGCCACCAGGACAACGCCCTGGTCAAGGAGGTCTGCGCGACCCCGGGCGAGGGCCGAGTGCTCGTGATCGACGGCGGCGGCTCGCTCCACACGGCGCTGATGGGCGACCTCATCGCCGAGTCGGCGCGGTCGAACGGCTGGGCCGGGGCGGTCATCAACGGCGCGATCCGCGACTCCGCGGTGATCGGGCAGATGCAGTTCGGCCTCAAGGCACTGGGCACCAACCCCCGCAAATCCGGAAAGACGGGAGCCGGGGAGCGCGACGTCGTCGTCAGCTTCGGCGGCATCGACTTCGTCCCCGGGGAGATGCTGTACGCCGACGGCGACGGCATCGTCGTCCGCGCCGAGGGCTGAGCCACCGTCCGCGGGCGTGATCGATAGCGTGGGGGCATGCGCACCACGACCCCGTACGGAGCCTGGCGCTCCCCCGTCACCGTCGACCTGCTGACCGCGGGTTCCGTCGGCCTCTCGTCGCCCGTCCTGGACGAGGGCTCGCTGTACTGGCTGGAGTCGCGGGCGTCCGCGGGCGGGCGCACGTCGGTCTGGCGGCGCACGCCCGACGGCGAGGTCAGGGAGATGACGCCTGGCTCCTACGTCCGCTCCACCGTCCACGAGTACGGCGGCGGGGCGTACGCGGTCTCCGGCGGGCGTCTGGTCTGGAGCGAGTTCCCCTCGGGCGCCGTGCGGACGTCACGGCACGACGAGGAGTCGATCATGGTCGCCGCCGGCGTTGGGCGGCGGTACGCCTGCTTCCGCATCGTGGCGGACCTCGGTCTGGTGCTCGCGGTCCGCGAGGACCACACGGTGGACGGCGAACCGGTGGCGACGGTCGTCGCGCTCGCGCTCGACGGGTCGACGGAGACCGTGCTGGTCGAGGGCGCCGACTTCTACGACGCGCTGGCCGTCGGCCCCGACGGCCGACTCGCCTGGTGCGAGTGGGACCACCCGAACATGCCCTGGGACACCGCGCGCGTGCTGGCCGGAAGGCTCGTCGTCGAAGGCCCCGGCCCGCGCGTGGTCGACGTCGAAACCGTCTGTGCCGAGCCCGACGTGGCCGCGGGTCGGCCGGCCTGGTTCCCGGACGGGCGGCTGGCGTACATGAGCGACGCGTCCGGCTTCTGGAACCTCTGGTCGTGGGACGGCACCACGGCGAACCCGCTGCACGACTCCCCCTTCGACCACGCCGACCCGGCCTGGACCCTCGGCGGTGGCGGGTACGCGGTCCTCGACGACGAGCGCGTGCTGGTCCGCTGGATCGACGGGGGCGTCGACCGGCTCGGCATCCTGGCGGGTGGGCGCACGACCCCGGTGCCGACGGACGCCTGCACCGTGCACGGTCTGACCTGCGACGGCGACCGGATCGCCGCCGTCCTGGGGTACGCCGACGCCCCGCCCGCCCTCGTCACCTGGGCGCTGGACGGCACCGACGTGGAGGTGGTCCGTCGTTCGGCCGAGCCGCTCGACCCGGCGTACGTCTCCCGGGCGGAGGCCATCACGTTCGGGAACCCCGAGTCGTATGCGTGGTTCTACCCGCCCACGAGCGCCGACCATGTCGCGCCCGAAGGGGAACTGCCGCCGCTGCGCGTGCTCTCCCACGGCGGACCCACGGCCTTCTCGCCGCCGGCGTTCCGGCTGCAGGTCCAGTACTGGACCTCGCGCGGCTACGCCGTGGTCGACGTGAACTACTCGGGATCGGCGGGCTACGGCCGCGCCTACCGGGAGCGTTTGAAGGGCCGGTGGGGGATCGCGGACGTCCGGGACTGCGTGGCCGCCGCCCAGCACCTCGTGGACCGCGGGCTGGTCGATCCCGCCCGGATCATGATCGAGGGTGGCTCAGCGGGCGGTTACACCACGCTGCGGGCGCTGACGTCGACGGACTTCTTCGCCGCCGGGGTCTCCTACTACGGGGTGGGTGACCTCGAGGCGCTGGCCCGCGACACCCACAAGTTCGAGTCGCGATATCTCGACCCGCTCGTCGCTGGGCCGGACGGCCGCCCCGAGTACGCCGAGCGCTCACCCATCCGCCACCTCGACCGCCTCGCCACGCCGATGCTGATCCTGCAGGGCACCGAAGACCGGGTGGTGCCCCCGAACCAGGCGGAGGAGATGGCGGCGGCGGTCCGCGCGAAGGGTCTGCCGGTGGCGCTGATCATGTTCGAAGGCGAGGCCCACGGCTTCCGTGACGCGGCGAGCGTACGCCGGAGCCTCGAGGCGACCCAGGCGTTCCTGGGCCGCCTGTTCGGCTTCGAGCCGACCGATGAGATCGACGCGCTGGAGATCGAGAACCTCAGCTGAACATGGATCCGGCCATGCCGGTCAGATAGGGGATCAGCCAGAACGCCCACACGCCGACCGAGAGCCGGTGGAAGCGGGCGCGCTCGCTGGGTCGGTCGCGGACCAACACGACCAGCGCCCAGACGAGGTGGGCGAGCATGAGGAGGAGCGCCAGCGCGCCGGTGACCGTCATGATCTGCGTGAGGATGCCGCGTGGCCCGGTCTGCTGGTCGGCGATGAGCGACATCAGCCAGGTGCCGGACGCGTCGCAGGCGAGCCCGACGGCGAAGGCGGCGACGTGGAGCGGCCGGAGCGTCCCGTGCCGGTGCTCGGCCCACACGCCGAAGGAGTACGCCGCGAGCGCGGCCGTGATGAGGATGATCGCAAGGGGGAGCATGCGTCCAGCCTCCCCCCGCACCGCGGTTCGAGAGCGGTCCGAACGGACGGGATCGATGGTCCCCGTTGGCCGTACCCCGACGCGACGAGGGCCGGCGGAGATTCGCTCCGCGGCCCTCGTCGGGTGTTCAGGTGGTGATCAGAGGCCGGTCTTGGCCAGACCACCCTTGCTGTCCTTGTTCGGCTTCGGCCCGGTGGCGGGGGCATCGGCGCCGATGGTGTAGCCGCTGATGTCGCTGTCCTTCAGCGGCAGGTCCTGGTCCAGCACGTGGCCCGGGGCGCGCAGAGTGATGGGCTCATCGATCAGGCCTGCGTAGTCACGCAGGTAGGTGCAGGTGATCGTGTAGTCGACCGACAGACGATCGGCGACGTGGAGGTTCCAGGCGAGCTTGCCCCGCGTGGCGACCGTGCCGTGGGAGCCGGTGGCCGTGCACGAGATATTGCCGTTGCCGGGGGCCGGGTTGTAGTCGAGCGAAAAGGCCGTGTCGGCCTCGCGGGCGGTGACGTCCAGCTTGCCGCTTACCACGTACTTGTCGCCGGCGCGCATGCTGATCCAGCGGGGCTGGATGTCGCCCGGGCCGAAGCCGACGAACCAGTCGCCGACCTGCCACTGCGAGTCCTCTGTGGGCGTCGGCGTCGGGGTGGGCGTCGGCGTCGGGGTGGGCGTCGGGGTGGGCGTCGGCGTCGGGGTGGGCGTCGGCGTCTGGAGCGTGCCGCCGACCGTGTACTGGTAGGCCGTGCCCTGCGGGGCGCCGTCGACCGTCAGCTGGAACTGGTCGTAGATGTCGCCTGCGGGCGGGGTGTTGAGCGTGCAGGTGACCTTGTAGGTCAGGTTCACCGTGCCGACGGGTAGGTCGTTCCAGTTGATGGTGCCGCCGTTGACGGTGCCGCCGTCGGACACGTCGCTGGCCCCGCATGAGACGCCCGTCGCCGGGGCGGTGTTGAACCTGATGCTCGCATCGAGCACGGCATCGGTGGAGCCGCTGAGGACACCGTTGATCGTGTAGGTCGAGCCGGGGACCCAGTCGATCAGCGACGGGGTGATGGTGGTGCCGCCCGGGTTCAGCTGCCACGCGCGCGGTTTGGCGGCCGGCTTAGGGGCGGACGGCGTGGCGGTCGCCTTCGGCGTGGTCGAGGTGGACGCCTTCGGGGCCGCCGTGTCGGAGGCCATGGGCGTGGCGGCCGCGGCCTTCGCGGCGGGCTTGGCGCTGGCCGAGGCGGTCGGCGTGGGCGTCGGGGCGGCGTACGCCTGGGTGGCGAACGAGGCGACTCCGAGACCCAGGGCGGCCAAGGCCGCGATGGTCCTGGAAACGAGGTTCATCAGTTCTCCGTACTGGTCTCCGGGCGACGAAACCCCCTGTCACGCCGCTCACGGGGCACACACGAGTGCCGATGTGTCGACACTTTCATGTCGTTCTCAGCAATTCCAAACGAGGATGATCACGATTGGGTAAAGATGAATCCCTGAACACGGTGGGCCGGCGAATCTTCCCGGGGACGACGAAGGCCGGCGGAAGATCCGCCGGCCTTCGTCGTTGGTGCTGAATCGGTCAGAGACCGGTCTTGGCGAGGCCGCCGTTGTTCTGCTTGGTGGTCGGCTTCGGGGTGGCCGAGGGCTTCGGCGTCGCCGACGAGGTCGGCAGGGTGCCCCCCACCGTGTAGACGCCTGCCTCCACGCGCGAACCGAGGTCTGTCGGGGACACGATGACACGCTGGTCCGGGCCGTTGAGGTAGTAGCGCTCGGTGATGACACCCGAGTACGCGTTCTTGTAGGTGCAGGTGATCGTGTAGTCGACCATCACCGGGGTGGCCAGGTCGGTGGCACCGGCGACGTTGGTCCAGGAGATCTTGCCGGTGGTGGCGTTCGCGCCGTGGGAGCCCGTTGCCGAGCAGCTCACGTTGCCGTTGCCCGGGGCGGCGTTGAAGGTCAGGTTGAAGCTGTTCTGGGTGTTCTTGTTGCCGTAGAGCGCGACCTTGCCGGTGATCTTGTAGGTCGCACCGGTGGCGATCTGGACGCGCTTGGGCGTGATGTCGGAACCGGCGGGGACGACCGCCCAGTCACCCTCGGCGAGCTTCTTCGGGGGGGCAGCCTCGGCCTGGGCCGCGAAACCCGCCATGCCGAGTCCTGCAATGGCAGCCGCGGCGAGGGCCTTGCGTGCGATGTTCATGCGTTCTCCTGATGATCGGGCCTCGGAGCCCTGCGCCCCGTCCCGTCGGTACTCTAGGGCCACCCATAGCTAATTCACAACCTATTCTCAGGTGCCGCTCTCAAATTCGCGCGAAACGCGCTGTGAACGATGAGAGCCGCGCCATCTCACTGGTCGGCGGGCAGGATCCGCGTACGCACCTCGCCGAAGCCGATGCGTTCGCCGCCGGGACCCGGCGCGGACGCGCGCATCACGATCTCGTCGCCGTCCTGCAGGAACGTGCGCTCCTCGCCGGCGACCTGGATCGGCTCCTGGCCGCCCCACGTGAGCTCGATGAACGCTCCGCGCTGGTCCTTCTCGGGGCCGGAGATCGTGCCCGATGCGAACAGGTCGCCGGTGCGGGCCGAGGCGCCGTTGACGGTCATGTGGGCGAGCATCTGCGCCGGCGACCAGTACATCGTGCGGTACGGGGGCCGCGAGACGACCTCGCCGTTCCACTCGACCTCGAGATCGATGTCGAGGCCCCACGGCTCATGCTCCTGCAGGTACGGCAGGGGCTCCGGGCTCTGCTCCGGGGTCGGTATGCGGGCGGCCTCCAGCGCGAGCAGCGGCACGACCCACGGAGAGATCGAGGTGGCGAACGACTTGCCGAGGTAGGGGCCGAGCGGCACGTACTCCCAGGCCTGGATGTCGCGGGCCGACCAGTCGTTGACGATGACGGCGCCGAAGACGTGGCGGGCGAACGAACCGGTGCCGATCTGCTCGCCCATGTTTGACCCCGTGCCGACGACGAAACCCATCTCGGCCTCGATGTCGAGGCGCTGCGAGGCGCCGTAGGTCGGCGTCGCGTCGGTCGGGGCCTTGCGCTGGCCGCAGGGCCGCATGATGTCGACGCCGGAGACGATGACCGTGCCGGAGCGGCCGTGGTAGCCCACCGGCAGGTGCTTCCAATTCGGCATCAGCGGCTCGGAGTCGGGGCGGAACAAGCGGCCGAGGTTGGAGGCGTGGTTCTCCGAGGCGTAGTAGTCGACGTAGTCGGCCACCTCGATCGGCATGTGGATGCGTACGTCGGCGACCGGGTGGACGGCGTCGTCGGGCAGGTCGCCGCGTACGCGCTCGCTGATCTGGCGGCGCACCTCGACCCAACGCTCGTAGCCGCCGGCCATGAAGGCGTTCAGAGAGGGTTGCGCGAAGTCCGGGTCGCCGAACAGCGCGTGGAGGTCGACCACGTGGTCGCCGACGCGTACCCCGACGCGCGGCTGTTCGTCACCCCAGGAGAAGACGCCGTATGGCAGGTTCGCGAGCCCGAACTCCGAGCCGGCGGGGATCTCGATGGTGGTCATGGCAGCTCCTTCGCTCGTTGTGGACAGGAGCGTAGACCAAGCGCAGGGTGCGAGTGATCCACAACCCTGTCCACAGGTAGGGGACAACTCACACCCGTGTAGTTACGAGCTTGTGACCTGCATCGTGAAGCGCACCTTGCGGCCCTCGATGCCCGTCACCTTGACCTGCACGTCTTGGGGCTGGATCTCCTTGCCGGCCAGGCGCACGATCTTGCACGTCATGGTCGCGCCCGTGCCTGCGGGGAGGTTGTCGGGGCACTGGACGCCCGCGACCTGTCCGGTCTTCTCGCGGACGAGGGAGCTGATCTGTGCCTCCACCGAGCCCTTGCGCACGTACCCGGCGCCGACCTCGTCCTCGTCATCGGTGGGCGTGGCGGCCGGGCGGGTCGAGCCGGGGCGCGTCGACGTGGGCGACGACGGGCGCGTGGTGGTCGGACGCGGCGAGTAGGACGTGCGGGTCGGGCGGGCGCTGGGCTCGTTGCTGGGCTCGCTGGACGGCTCGCTCGAGGTGACCGGGGCGGGCGGCGGCGTGACCTCGCCCTTGGAGGTGATTGTCACGCCGGGAATCCCGGCGCAGCCCGACAGGCTGAAACCGGCGGCGGTCGCGACGGCGAGGGCGATGAGCGGGCGGCGGGCGGCCTGGGGGACCATGAATGCTCCTTGCGGTAGTCGTCCGGGTGCCGGCCTGGCTGACCGACACCCCTACGACGGACCGGAGATTAACTCTGGTTCCCTATCGTGAAGATTATTTTCCGGGCGGTCACTGCACCTTCATCGAGAAGCGCACGTCGGAGCCCTCGACGGCGGTCACCGTGACCAGAACTGGACGGTTGACATCCTCGCCCTCGACAACCGTCAGGGTGCACGTCAGCGTCGCACCGACACGGCCCTCCAGGTCGTCGGGGCACTCGGCCACGCCGTTCTTGCCCGTCTGGGCCTTCAGCATGTCGCTGATCTCGTTCTCGACCTTGATCGCCGCCACGCGCAGTGAACCGGACGACGGGTTCGCCGACGAGGTCGGCTTCGGCGAGGATGAGGGCTTCGGCGAGGGCTTGGAGGACGTCTTGGTCGTGGGGGCGGCGGTCGGCTCGGGCGACTCCTCCTCGGAGGGGTCCGAGGACGGGACGGTCGAGTCGAGCTTCCAGCTGAACTTGCCGCCGCCCGTCGACTCGACGTCGATGGGGTAGGTCTGACCCTTCACGGTGCCGGTGCAGGTGAGCCTCGAGCCCTCCTTCGACTTGAGCTCGCCGGGGCAGGAGACCGAGGCGGAGTCGTCGCCCGTCTGCTTCTTCAGCTCGGGCAGGATCTTCTTCTCGACAGTGGAGCCCTTGACGTCCGTGCCGAAGCTGGCGTTGAAGCTGCAGGCGCTCATCGAGGTGGCGGCGACCGCGGTGGCGGCCAGGACGGCGAGCCTCTTCATCATGTCGTTCTCCTTCATAGGGGGATCGGATACTGGTCAGATGCCACCGCCCCTCGCGGATGTTCCGTGAGGGGTGATCGCATCGTGTCTCAGTCCTCGACCAGGCCGAGGGCGACGAGCTCGTCGCGCGGTTCGTCGATGCTGCACGTGCCGAACGAGACGAAGGCCTCGCGTACGCGGCGCGCGGTCTCGACGTCGAACGCCTGCAGCGCCGCCGCCACCGTCCCGGCGTCCCGCTCGGCCAGGGCCCGGCGTACACCTGGGCCGTCGCCGGCCAGCGCGCGCTCGGTGGCCCACAGCAGGTTGCAGAAGCCGTGCTGCTCGAAGCCGCGGTCGTCGGTGTTGCGCAGCGCGTGGTGGAGGCCGGCGGTGGCCTTGAACGGCACGCCGGCCGCGACGACCGCCTCGATGCAGTCGGCGAGCTCGTCCTCGACGGGGTACAGGTCGGCGCGTACGCCACCGGTGCGGAACTTGGCCCGGTACGGCGTACCGCGCAGCGCCCCGATCCAGGCGGGACGCGACTCGTCGCGTGGCACCTCGAGGTAGACGTGGACGACCGACATGCCGTCGAGCTGGCCGGGCAGCGCGGCCATCGTCGCGTCGACATCGGCGCCGACGACCACGACCTCGAGGGCGGTGAGCGCCGCGGGCGGGATGTCGAGCACGCGCTCGGCGACCGCATTCACCTGGTCGGGCGACGGCACCGTCACCGACAACGGCACGGAGCCGTCGGCGTACCCGTGGCGTGTGAGGTCCGCCAGCTCGTCGAGGACCGCCGCCGAGACCACCAGCGGGCCGACCAGCGCGCGGTGGTCCGAGCGCCGGTGGCCCAGGTGGTCGGGCACGGCATCGGCGA
This sequence comes from Mariniluteicoccus endophyticus, assembly GCF_054780035.1. Taxonomy (NCBI): domain Bacteria; kingdom Bacillati; phylum Actinomycetota; class Actinomycetes; order Propionibacteriales; family Propionibacteriaceae; genus Mariniluteicoccus; species Mariniluteicoccus endophyticus. The sequence continues at coordinate 9,772 of NZ_BAAGXC010000035.1, forward strand.
GCGGCTTCAGCCCCGGTGGGAAGATCGCGGCGTCGTCGCAGAACGCCGCGTACAAGGTGGGGACCTGCATCAGAACTCCTCGACGCCGCCGTCGGACGTCCCCGCGTCGGAGCCGTCGACGAGCCGGGATGCGGCCTGCGTGACCGACTCCGGGCCGCGACCGGCCCACGTCCACGGGTAGTTCGTGTCCTCGCACGCCAGCGCGCCCTCGCCCAGCTCGAGCGGGCGGAAGGTGTCGACCATGACGGCCAGCTCGTCGAAGAACTCGACGCCGATGGAGCGCTCGTACGCCCCCGGCTGCGGGCCGTGGGCGTGGCCGCCCGGGTGGATCGAGATCGAGCCCTGGCCGATGCCGGAGCCCTTGCGCGCCTCGTAGTCGCCGCCGCAGTAGAACATGATCTCGTCGGAGTCGACGTTGGAGTGGTAGTAGGGCACCGGGATCGCCAGCGGGTGGTAGTCGACCTTGCGCGGCACGAAATTGCAGATCACGAAGTTGTGGCCCTCGAACGCCTGGTGGGAGGGCGGCGGCTGGTGGACGCGGCCGGTGATCGGCTCGTAGTCGTCGATGTTGAACTTCCACGGGTAGAGGCAGCCGTCCCACCCGACCACGTCGAACGGGTGGTCGGGATAGACCATCTTCGTGCCGACGATGCCCGTCGAGCCAGCGTGCTTCACATAGACCGGCACGTCGGTACCCTCGGCCTCGTGAGTCTCGGTGGGGCCGTGCAGGTCGCGCTCGCAGAACGGCGCGTGCTCCAGCAGCTGGCCGTAGCGCGACAGGTACCGCTTCGGCGGGACGATGTGGGACGAGGCCTCGATGCAGTAAGCGCGCAGCGGCTCGTCACCGGTGGGGATCCAGCGGTGGGTCGTCGCCCGCGGGATGTTCACGTAGTCGCCGCGGCCGACCTCGAGCACGCCGAAGACCGTCTCGACGCGCGCCGAACCCGACTCGACGTAGACCATCTCGTCGCCGATCGACGAACGGTAGAGCGGGGATTCCTTCTTCGCCACGACATAGGACAGGCGTACGTCGGCGTTGCCGAGGATCAGGCGGCGGCCCAGCACGACGTCGGTCTCGGCCCAGGACTCCTCGGGGAATAGCTCGTGGAGTTTCAGGTGGCGGGGCATGAGCGGGTGGTTCGGCGTGGTGCGCTGGTCGGGGACCTCCCAGACCTCGCTGGCCACGATGGCCGACGGCAGGTGGCGGTGGTAGAGAAGCGACGAGTCCGAGGAGAAGCCCTCCTCGCCCATGAGCTCCTCGTAGTAGAGGTCGCCCTCGGGGCTTCGGTGCTGGGTGTGGCGCTTGGGCGGAACGTTGCCGACTGCGCGGTAGTAGGCCATCTTGTCTCCCAACGGACGGCGATGTCATAAAGGTCTGTATGAGAGTATGTGCTACATCACATCTCCGGCAAGGACCCAGCCCGCTCTCCGAGCGAGCGCAGCGAGTCGAGGAGCACCCATGAGCGAACCCGCGTACTGGTCCTTCGTGGCCCGTGCCCAGGAACGCCTGAAGGCCGTCACCGGCACCGATCCCGAGGCCACGCGACTTCTGCTGGCGCTCAACCGGGCGTCCGGGGCCGTCACCTACGACCTCGAGGCGACGGTCCACCGCCCGCGCGGGCGCAGCTGGCCGGCGTACCGCCTCATGTTCGTGCTCTGGCTCTCCGGGGAGCTCGAGTCGAAGGAGGTCGCCCGCCTCACCGGGCAGAGTCGCGCCGCCACCTCCAACCTGACCGGACCCCTCGTCAGCGCCGGCGTGCTCCAAAAGCGCTCCGACCCCGCCGACGGTCGCGCCGTCCTCCTGTCGCTCACCGCCCACGGGCACGCCGAGATCGAAGAGGTGTACGCCGAGCAGAACGCGCGCGAGCAGCAGTGGTCGGCCGCGCTCACCGCCACCGAGCGTGAGACCCTCGTGGGGCTGCTCGACAAGCTCGTCTCGACACCCGGGTTCGACATCCTCCAGCGCGATTGACGACCACGGGCCGAGTCCCCGTGACGCGGGCGTCCGCCACCGTGGAGGAATGAACAGGTTCCTCCGCGTCATCTGTGCGCTGCTGGTCGTCGGCTCGGTCGCCGCCACCGCCCACCTCGGGTGGCACCTGACGAAACCGCCCTCCGACGACGAGCGCGTCGTCGCCCAGGTCGAGTTCCTGCGTACGGCGATCGACCGCGGCGCCGGCGCTGACATGCAGGCGCTGTTCCCGGAGGGCGAACTGTTCACCGCGACGCTCACCGGGCTGGCGGCCGCGCAGGTCGGTCGCCGCGACCCCGCGCGCCGGACCTGGGCGCTCGCCGAGGTCGACCGGGCGCTGGCGGTCGTCGACTCGCCGTCGGTCACGCGACTGTTCACCGGCATGACGTTCGAGCGCGGGATCTTCTGGCGTGGGTGGCGCCTGCAGCTTCTCGCCGACCGAGCCGCCCTGTCCGTCGACCCCGAATCCCGTGACCTGGCGCTCGCGGAGGCCGACGCCGTCCTCGATGCGCTGACGGCCTCCCCGACGGGGTTGGTCGAGAGCTATCGGGACCAGTACTGGCCGTGCGACTCCGTCGTGGCCATGTCCGCCGTGGCCCGCGTCGCCCGGATCGCGCCCGTCCCCGGGTGGGACGAGCGCCGCGAGGCGTGGGAGGAGAAGGTGACCCGGTTGGGCGACCCGGCGTACGCGGGTCTGCTCCCGCACCAGGTGACCGCCCACGGGACCCCGCTGCAAGGCCCCCGGGGCACCAGCATGGCGATCATCACCGCCTTCTGGCCCGACATCGACACCGCCGAGGCCGAACACCTGTGGACGGCCTTCCGCCACCACTTCGTCACGCGCGAGGTCGGCCTGGTCGGGGTGCGAGAGCACCCGGCGGGCATACGCGGGGGTGGGGACGTCGACTCCGGCCCGCTCGTCCTCGGGGTCTCCCTGTCGACGTCGGCGGTGAGCCTCGCCGGTGCGCGGCGGGTGGGCGACGAGTCGGTCGTCCGGTCTCTCGACGCCGAGGCGGAGGCGTTCGGGCTGCCGTGGGGCGTACGCCGCCGCGCGTTCGCCCTGGGGCAGATGCCCGTCGGCGACGCGTTCGTGGCGTGGGCCCGCAGCCAGCCGGAGGGGGTCACGACCGCCTCGTGGCAGGACCTCGCCCCGGCATGGGGCGGATGGTTCGCGGCGGCCGCGCTCCCCGGCCTCCTGGGGGCCGCCGGGTGGTGGGGGCTCAGGAACCGGCGACGACCATCGCCACCACACCCGCGGCGGCGATGAGCAGCGCCCCGGCGGTGACGGCCGCGGCAGGGCTCGCCGCCTCGTGCGTACCGCCCAGGCGGTGGCCCGGGCCGAGGCGCAGGAGGGCGTACCACAGGGGCAGCAGGACCAAGCACGACAGCGCGGCGGTCAGGACGAAGGCGAGCACCGAGCTCAGCCACTGGTCGACGTCACCGGCGACGCCCACCGCGGTGACGATCGACGTCGCCAGCAGCAGCGAACCGGCCTCGATGCCCGCCGAGACCTGGCCCTCCTTGATGCGGCCGCGCAGGTTGTAGGGCGTGAGCACCTCGTGGAGCGTCATCACGATCGTGACGAAGATCAGGCCGAGCACGTAGAACGCGATCGTCGCGAAGACCGTGTGCCAGCGGCCGCCGGCGCTGCCGATCATCGACGCACCGGCCATGCAGCCCAGACCGAGGTAGGCACCGCCGTGGAGCATCGCCACGGCCCAGTTGCCCTTCCGCACCGCCTGCTGGTCGTTGAACTGGGGCAGGAGAGCGCGGTCGAGGACCGGCCGGGCCACGATCATCGCAACGGTGATCCACAACGCGCCCGCGTTGAACGCCAGATAGCTGGACCATCGCTCGTCGGCGTCGTACACACGCGAGGCGGTCATCAGGCCGATGGCCTGGGCCAGCGCCAGGGCACCGCGCTCGATCGCGTACGGCAGGTCGCCGCCCCGCAGCGCGGCGTCGTCGTCGAACGGGGTGAGCGCGTCGAGGACCTTCCAGGAGGCCAGCAGCCACACCGCGGCGGTCACGATGACGAGCAGCGCATCGGGCGCGCCGCGCAGGTAGTCGAGGATCATGGCGTGGGCTCCGAAGAGGGTCGGCGGTCGGGAAGGGTCGGCCAGCCCCGGAACTGGTCCGGGAGGGTGGCCTGGGTCAGGATGCCCTCGGGCTCGACCGGGGCCTTGCGGTCCGGCGCGTCCGAGATGACGTGCGGGACGAAGTGGGACTGGTTGTCGGTGACGAGCGTCGTCGACTCGCGTACGCCGAGGCCCGACGGCTCGCCGTCGACCATCCAAACGCCGATCATCGGGTGGACCGGCAGGTCGGAGTCGGGCACGGTGAACGCCGGCAGCGGGGCGTACGCCTGGATGACGAAGCCCTCCTCGCCGTACTCGCCGCCGTGGTCCTCGATGCGCTCGCCGTCGCGCACGATCGTGACGTTGGCGCCCTCGCGGCCCAGCAGCGGCTTGCGCACGTGGTCGCCCAGGTCGGCGGGTTGGAAGCCCTCGAACCACGACGGAATGAGGTACTTCGAGCGCGGGTCGTCGGCGAACAGATCCCACAGCACCGGCAGGACGCCCTTGTTGCTCCACAACATCTTGTAGGGGGGCTCGATCCAGACCGTGCCGTGGGACATCCGGCCCTGGGCGTCGGTCTTCGGCTGACGGTAGAGGTCGGCCAGGCAGGGGTGGCCGAACTCCTCGGCGACCATCCACTCCCACGGGTAGAGCTTGAAGACCACGTCGAGGTGCTCGGAGCCGTCGGCGTTGTAGAACATGCCGTCGTCGCCGAGCACGATCTCCTCGATCCACAGGCTGTCGGTCTTGTAGCCGGCGGCGTGGCACGTGTCCTGGAGGTAGAGCGTGTTCATCGCGTCCTCGCCGGACTGCTCGTCCTCGGTGAACGCGAACCACACCTTCGGGCGGCGCCCGATGCGGCGCTCGACGAGCGCCAGGTTGCGCTTCCACGCCTCGACCAGCCGCTCCCACAGCAGGTTCCACTGGTCGGGGCCGTACGCCGAGTCCTGCAGCCACTGCCACTGGATCCACGCCGACTCGAGCAGGCAGGTCGGGGTGTCGGCGTTGAACTCGTAGAGCTGGGGCGTGCGCAGCGCCGGGTCGGGGTGGTCGAGGCCGCCGAAGCGGAAGTCGAAGCGTCCGTAGACGCTCCCGAACTCCTGGCCGTCGATCGTGTCGTCCCACGAGCGCAGGACGGTGTCGTGGGCCCACAGGGGGATGCCCATGCGGCGGAGGATGCGGCGGTCGGCAGCCATCGCGTCGCCGGCCTCGACGCACATCTCGAAGATCGTCGACGCGGCCTCGGCGAGGGCGTCGATGTCAGCCATCGTGAATGAGTACGCGGCGCCCTCGCGCCAGTACTGGATGACGTTGCCGTCGGGCGTCTGGGTCGGGGAATAGATCAGTCCGTTGGCGAGGATGCGCTGCTGCCAGTGGGCGCGGACCGGGACGTCCGCGTGGCGACGCACTAGCTGCCCCCGCTCTTGCCGCTCCCGACGGAGCTGCCCCCCTTGGAGCCGAAGCCGCCGGACTTGCCGTTGGTCACCTTGCCGTTGGAGCTGATGCCGGCCTTGCTGCGCGACGAGCTGCGGCTGGCATCGGCCTTCTTCGAGCCGCTGGTGGGCGGAAGGGTGGAGCCGACGCGGACGTTCGACGGGTAGCGGCCGCGGTGGACGTAGTAGCCGCGACCGTAGCCGTGAGTCGAGCTCGTGTTGTCGCAGCGGTCGTCGGGCACCACGACGTTGTTGATGTCGGTGCAGTAAATCCGGTTGCGGTCGAACGAGTCGTAGATCGCCGGGCCGGCGACCAGTGCGGCCCCGACGACGAGCACGGGAATTGCGGCCTTGCCGCTGAACTGGCTCATGGGCTCCCCCCCCCATCTGGTCGGCAAACAATAGCAACGGGCGGGGTGCATGACCCCTGACCAGAGGCGGGTAGCCGGATCGACGTGGAACCGGGCGGGGACGACGAAGGGCCCCGCCGTCGGCGGGGCCCCTCGTGGTGGTGGCGCTGGCTGGGTCAGCGACCGATCTTGCCGTCGTTGTCGCGATCCAACGCGTTGCCGGCCTTGTCCTTCAGGTCGACGTCGCCGTCGCCGTCACGGTCGCCGGTGCGACCGGTGGTGCCGGTGGTGCCGGTGGTGCCGGTGGTGCCGGGGGCCTCGGTGCTGCGGCCGGCCTGATCGACCTCGATCTCCTCGTGCTTGAGCTTGGCCTGCACCGTCTCGGTGTCGGTGTGGGTCTCCTTGCCGACGTGGACGCGCTCGGTGGCGACGGTCTCCTTGTCGACCACGGGGCGCTCCTCGTGGAGGGTGATCGTCTCGTCGTGAGTGTCCTCACCGATCTTGTGGCCGGTGGCGCGCTCGCCGGACAGAGACTCGCGCTCGACGTGCAGCTCCTCGCGCTGGACGGGGACCTCGACGCGCTCGGTCTCGGTGACGACGTGCTTGCGCAGGCGGGCCTTGCCGGCCTCGCGGCGCTCTGTGCCGACGTTGAGGCGCTCCTCGTGGGCGGTGATGGCCTCACCGGTGTCACGGTTGTGGTCACGGTCGCGGTCGGTGTCGGCAGCACGGCGGGCGTCGTGGGCGTTATCGGTCGCGGAGTCAGCGACCCCGGCGGTGCCGGCGACCCCGGCGGTGCCAGCGACCCCGGCGGTGCCAGCGGCAGCGCTGCGGTCGTGGTCACGGTCGGTACGCGTGCCGGTGCCCTCCAGCTTGTAGTAACGGTAGAGCTCCTCCTCCTCGGCGGGGGAGAGGTGCTGGTCGACGTCGACCTTCGGGGCGTTCTTGATGGTGTCCTTGTCGAACGGAACGCGGATCTCGTCGCCCGAGACGGTGGCCTGATCGAGGGGGACGAACGTCTCCTTCGAACCGAAGAGGCCCGTGGCAACGGTGACCCAGCTCGGCTTGCCAGTGGAATCGTCCAGGTACAGCTGGCCGACCGATCCGACCTTGTCGCCATCGTTGTCGTACACGGTGGAGTTGATCAGGGCGTCGATGTTCTGGTTCGAGTTCATGCTGTGCTGCTCCGTTCGTTTGAGTCGTACGGTTCGCGGTCGATCTTTCACCGACCTTCGTCGTGGTGGTCCAGGCTTCAGATCACCGCTGGCGAGAGCCTCCTTAGCTTCGGAGTTAAGTCGACTTCTCGATGTCCTCGACAATAGTCACGAAACGGTCTCGACCCCAAGCCCCTCCGCCTGAAATGTCATTCAATTTCCCTCAGGTGCGCCGCGGCCAGCCCCCTAAATCGCATCTGACTAGGGTCGGAAGAGGGGTACGGGAGATCCCCGGCCCCTGATGAGGAATCGCTCAGACAATGTCAGTGGATGTCCGTGCCCCCGCGGAGATCGCCCATGGCGTCACGCAGGTCGCCGTCGCGGTCGCGGAGCTTGTGGCCCTCTTGGCCCATGTCGCCCTGCTGGCCCTGCTGGACGAACTGCTGCGAGCCCTGACCCATGGTCTGCCGGCCCGCCATTCCCTGCTGGCCCACGCCGTCCTGCTGGCCCATGCCGTCCTGTTGGCCCCTGCCCTGCTGTCCCATGCCCATCCCGGGTTGCTGACCGCGCATGCCCTGCTGATGCACCTCCGGCTGGCCGACGCCCTGCTGCTGAGCTGCCTGGAAGCCGCGCTCGAAGTCGGACATGCCCTGCTGGCCGCCCCCGGCCGGACCGTGCTGCTGAGCTGCCTGGAAGCCGCGCTCGAAGTCGGACATGCCCTGCTGGCCCATGTCGTCTTGGGGGCGCAGACGGTTGCGGCGGCCTGCCATGCCGGCTTGCGCGCCGGCCGCACCCAGCCCAGCCGCGGTGCCCATGCCGCCCTGACGGCCGTCGTGGTCGTTGCGGTCGAGGGCGTTGGGCTTGCCGTCGTGGTCGCGGTCTCCCATCATCCCGCCCTCACGACGGTCGTGGTCATGACCTGAGGTGCCGGAGCTGGTGGGGAGGCCGTAGTGGCTGTAGAGCGTGTCCTCCTCGTCGGGGGTCAGGTGGTCACCGACCTCACGCGAGGGGGCGTCCTTGATCAGAGCCTTGTCGAAGGGCACACGGATCTCGTCACCGGACTTCTGGGCGCCGTTCAGCGGGATGAAGGTCTCCTTGCTGCCGAACAGCCCGGTGTTCACGGTCACCCAGCTGGGCTTGCCGGTCTCGTCGTCCAAGAAAAGCTGGCCCACCGAGCCAACCTTCTCGCCGTCGCGGTCGACCACGACGGAGCTCATGAGGTCGCGGATCGCCTCGCGGCTGCCGTGCTGCTCGTTGCTGGTCATGCTGCTGCCTCCTCGGCTGGGAAGTCGCGCCGTCATCGGCGTCGTCGACTCGTTGCTTCACCCAGCCTAACCACGGACGTGAGGCAGATCACAAGGGATCTGTGATGAAAACGTGATGAGAAATCACTCGCCGTCGACGAGGCGCTCCGCGTACGCGTTGGCGCGATCGAGGCGCTCCACGCCGAACATCGTGATGAGCTCCGAGACCTCCGGATGGGAGTCCTTCAGGATCGCCGCAGCCTCGATCCACTCGGCCGCGCTGGCGGCCTGGCGGAAGACCTGCTGGATCTCCGATCCCAGGCGGGTCGCGCGACGCGAGGTCGTGGAGCCGGTGACGACGTCCTGGACGACGGAGTTGCGCTGGAGCTGGGCCATCGCGTCGCCGTGCGACAGCTGGCCGCGCTCGACCTGACCGGCGATGTCGATCATCCACAGCAGGCGCTGGGCCGCGGCGGGGTTGCCGATCTTGATGCGCTTGCCGTTGATCAGCTGGGACAGCATGGGGGCGGACACGCCGAGGAGCTCGGCCATGCGGGCCTGGGTGAGCTGGAGGGCGTTGGAGCACCGGCCCAAGAGGATGTTGAGGGAGTCGCCGTACACCTCGGCCTGGCGCTTGCGCGTGGCTGTGACGTCGGCGTCACTTTTCTGATGCATCGGGGTTCCTCACTACGGGCAGGAATGGGGGGAATCTCGCGGGGACGGTACCAACGCGGCGGGGTCAGACGGTGGCCAGAACCACGGCTGCGATGAGGCAGATCACACCGAGCCCGGCCAGGATCGGCACGGCTATCGACAACCTGGATCGGCCCTGTCCGACCGCGGACGAACCCGTCACCGGATTCACCAGGTGGTTGCCCGTCGCGGGCGTGCCCGGGTGGGGGGCGCTCCCCTGGGACATCGGCATCTGCGGCCCGGCGAACGTGGGGGCCGACTGCGGCCAGCCGGGGGTGGCCTGGGCGAGCGGCATGCCTGCCTGCCCGAACCCGTGGACGGGCCCTTCCCGCCCGAACCCCTCCGGGAGCGGGCCCACCTGGTCGAAGACCTCGATCGGCGCGGTCTGGGGAGTCGTCGTCGCGCGCAGCGTACGCAGGGCCGCGCGCGCCTGGGCGGCCGACTCGAAGCCGTTGCCCGAGTTCGCCCACATGCGCTCGACGAACGCCCGGATGTCCGGGCTCACCGACGACAGGTCGATCGGCGGGTCGGCCTCGCGGGGACGCAGGCCGGTGAGCATCTCGCCCATGACGCAGGCTGTCGCGTAGAGGTCCTGCGCCGGCTGGGGGTCGGTGCCCATGCGCGCCAGCTGGGACATGTAGCCCGGCGTACCCACGACCTCGGTGGTGTGGGTCAGCCGCGGATCGGTCATGTGGGCGGCGATGCCGAAGTCGGCCAGGCGTACGTCCGGCAGCGCCGTGCCCGTCGCCTGGAGCAGGAGGTTGCTGGGCTTGATGTCGCGGTGGATCAGGCCGCGCTCGTGGATCGCCTCGAGGGCCTGGAGCAGCTGGTCGGTCACGATCAGCGCCCACCAGTCCGGCATCGAGCCGTAGTCCTTGATCATCGTGGCGACCGAGCCCCCGGTCGCCAGGTCCATCGTCAGCAGGATGCGGTCGTCCTCGCCCACCCACGACTGCGGGGCGACGATGTGGGGGTGCTCGATGCGGTAACCCGTCTCGCGGATGAAACGCAGCAGCGACGCGGCGTCCGACTGCTTCGTGAGCTTGGCCGCGCGATAACGGTGCTCGCGGGAGTCCCAGACGCGCCAGACGGTGCCCGCGCCGCCGGCGCCGATGTTGTCCACCAGCTCGTAGCGGCCGCCGAAGACCTCACCCACGCGTGATACCTCCATCCATGGGCAAAGGATGCCATGACGGGGGCCGGATGCCTCAACCGCGAGCCGTACGCGCGGCCCCGCGATGTCACGGGCGACAGTTCACCCCTTCGTGGACCACAATGACTGGGTGACTCCAACCACGCGTACCGCTGCCCTCGCCGCCGCAGGAGCCCTCTGGCTCGCCGGCGGGGTCGCGTACGCGCCCGACGCGGCGGCCGCACCGCCCACCGTGACCGGCAGCGAAGAGGCCGAGGGCGCGCCCGAGCTGCCCGACGGCGACGCCGTCGACACGATGCCGGGCTCGAAGGGCAGCCGCGACGACACCACGCGCAACTACCACGTCAAGCGAACCGACACCGACCAGACCGTTCTCCTCGGGTTCGCCATGAGCGTGCCGAACATGGGCACCGACGGCATCGGCGGCGTGACGAAGGCCGGCAAGAACCTGTGCTCGGCGTCGTTCGGCGGCTCGGCCATCAAGCCCGGGCGTGCCGTCATCAACAACGGCGGCAACGCCTTCGAGGGCTGCGGCACCGACAAGGACCTCTCCGTCGAGCTGCGCCGCTACAACCTCGATCACCTCACCAGCGCCAAGGACGAGGCCCCGCTGCTGATGCGCGTGGTCCGCGTACCGAAAGTCGTCAACCTGGCCGAACTGCCGTCGGAGCTGCCCAAGCAGGGGCGCCGCCAGCTCGGGCTCGGCACCGTGGGCAGCGTGACGCCCAGCGAATCGATCGCCGAGCCCGCCCCGGTGAAGTCCGACCACACCTACAAGCTGACGATCACGACCAACAAGCCCCAGTACTTCGTCGTCGACGTCGACTGGGGCCAGACGCTCATGGTCCAGACCGATGTGGCCGCGGCGACCCAGTTCGCCGACGCGCAGGATGCCGAGCTGCAGGCCAACGTCATCGGTCCCGCGCTCAACGACGTCGAGCGGGGCAGCCACTCGCTCGGCCGCTCCGCCCTGCAGACGCGAACCCTCATCACCGACCCCGTCGTGTGGCGCTCCTACACCAAGGGCGGGCGCGGGTCCTGGCTCGCCGGCAAGCACATCATCGCCGTCGGCGTGCCCGAGGCACCGTTCGGCAAGCCGACGACCCTCACGTACGCCCTCACGATCGACGTTGAGGGCGAGGTGAAGGGCAAGCCGGAGTACGCGAACGGCCAGGCCCCGACCACCACGACCCAGAAGGTCGAGCCCGCATCGACCCCGGCCAAGAGGTACGCCGCCGCCGGCCTGGGCGTCGCCGGCGCGCTGATGCTCATCAGCAGCGGCGTCGTCTGGCTCCGCTCCCGCTGACCTGACTCGGGGCCCGAGCCCCGGCCTCACCAGGGTCGGTCTACCCGCGGGCCGGTGCGGTCCTTGCGGTCGCGCCCCTCCTGGTTCTCCTTGCGCGCGTCCTTGTTCTGCTTCTCGAGTTTCTGCTGCCGCTGGGCCTCGCCCTGCTCGTCCTGCTCGGCCGGGGACGGCTGGCTGGTCGGCGAGGGTGACTGTGTGGCGCCCTTTTGACCCTGACCGCTCGCGTCCTTCTGCTTCTTTTCCAGCCGCTTCTCCGCCTCCTCGGCGCGCCGCTTCTCCTCCTGGCGGCGCTCCTCGTCGGACTTCTGCTCGCCCTGCGTGGGCTGGCCCGACGGACCGCTCGTGGGCTGACCCGACGGACCGTTCGTGGGCTGGCCCGAGGACCTGCTCGATGGCACCCCGGAGGGCCCGCTCGTCGGCTCACCCGAGTGGCCGGGCGACGGGGCCCCCGAGCGTCCCGGCGTGGCCGACTCGGAGGAACCGGGGGCCGACGACGCCGAACGGGACGGCGTACCGCTGCGCGACGGCGAGGCCGATGGCTCGGCGCTCGGGCTCGCGCTGGGATCCGGCGTACGGTCGCCGCAGCTCCCGGCGCGCAGCACCCGCAGCGCCTCCTCGTACTGCACCCGTGCCGCGTCGAAGCTGCGTGCGGCGGCGAGCTCGTCGCCCATGCGCTCGATGGTCTCGACGAGGTTCAGCCGGACCATGCAGTCGTGCGTCTTGGGCACCGACGCCAGCGCGGTGCTGAAGTCGGTGCGCGCCTCTGCGTACCGGCGCAGCTGGTAGGCGGCCGTGCCGTGGTTGAAGTGGGCGATCCACGGCTCGACGACGTTGATGCGCTGGGTGCGCTCGAAGCGCTGGCGCGCCCCGGCGGGGTCGTGGCCCACGTACGACTCGCGCCCGGCGGCGTTGTCGGCGAGCTTCGTCAGCAGCAGCACCGCGACGAGGACCAGCACCAGCCACACCGGCGCCACGACGTACGCCGAGCGACGGCGGCGCGGGTTCCAGAACCTGCTCACGAGGTCCTCCTCGTCGTCTCGGTGCGTACGCCGAGCTCGGCCCGCAGCCGCCGGTGCTGCGTGGCCCTCTCCCACAGCTCCCACAGCGCCAGGCCCAGCAGCCCGAGCGCGAACACCCAGTACGTCTCGGCACCGCTCGTGACCTTCGCTCCCGTCAGCGCGGCACTGAAACCGGTGCGTACGCCCGGGAGGTCAGGACGGTCGGGACGGGCGCGGTGGAGGTAGGTGCCGTCGAGCTCCTGCGCGATGCGACGCAGGTTGCCCTCGTCGATGCGGGAGATGGCCGGGTCACCGGTGCTGCGGTCGCGGACGTGGTCGTTGGAGATGCCGTTGGCCATCCGTCCACCGGCGTCGGTGCCGTAACCCATCACGACCGCGCCGTCGACGAGTGGCTTCAGACCGGCGAACGAGCCGGGCGGGTCGGCCGACGTCTGCTCGCCGTCGCCCATGTAGACGAGGATCCGCTTCCGGCCCGGCCGGTCGCGTTCGGCCCGCTCCAGCAGGGCCTTCGCCGACTCGACGCCGCCGGAGATCGTCGACCCCGCTGAGTAGAGGTACAGCTGGGGGCTGATCGAGTCGCCCAGCGTCACGACCGCCGTCGCGTCGGTCGCGAACGGCATCTCGACGAACCCCTCCCGGGTGAACGTGACCATGGCGAAGCGGGCGCCGGCGTACCGCTCGGTGACGGCCCGCACGTCGGCCGCGACCCCACGCGTACGCGGCTGGTCGCCGTTGTAGTCCTCCGCCGCCATCGACGTCGACCGGTCGATGACCAGCAGCACGTCCAGGTCAGCGGCCATCGCCGTGCCGGACTGTGAGCCGACAACGGGGCGGACGGCGATCAGCAGCAGGAGCACGGCCATCGCGAGCCGGCGCAGGGTCGCCCGCGTACGCCTGCGCCGGACGACGAGCGCGAACGCGACCAGCGCGACGAGCGCCGCGACCGCGTACGCCACCATGGGTGCGAAGCTCACGGCCGCCTCCTCGTCCGCGTCGCCAGAGCGCGCAACGGCTCGGCGAGCGCCAGGCCGAGCAGGCCCGACGAGCACAGCAGGACGCCAGGCCACGGGATGTCGCTGACCCTGGGCGACACCGCGCCCTCGAGGCGCCGCGCCTCCGTCGCCTCGATGGCGTTGACGATCGCGGCACCGTCGCCGGGCTTGTCGAGGAGGTACATCTGGCCCTGGGTACGCGCCAGCTCGTCGCGCATCTCGCGGATCGACTGCGACTCCAGGTCAGCTACGCCGTGGACGGTGATCCGGTGCCTGAGCGCGAGGTCGATCGCCTGGGGCAGTCGGTAGACAGGCTCCCCGTTGAGCTGGTTGTCAGTGGCGAGGATGATCGAGCGCGACCGCGGCTCCTGGAGGCGGTCGAAGCGCTGGATGCACGAGGCCAGGCCGTCCCCGATCAGCGAGGCCCCGTCCCCGACGGAGGTGCCCTCGAAGAACTTGTAGTCGGACTCGTCGAGCGCCTTGGTCGTCGCGTCGATCTGCTCGGTGACGTAGGTGTAGTCGTCGGTGAGGGGGAAGACCAGAACCGACGAGTTGTTCCACATCGTCAGGCCGATGCGCTCGCCGCGCATGTGGCCGATGATCTCCTGGAAGGCGCGCAGCATGTCGGAGTCGACCTCCTGCATCGAGCCGGACACGTCGAGGCACAGCATGATGTCGCGGTTGTGCTGGGCCTCCTTCGTCGTGGTCGCGTCGGCCAGACGCCCCACCAGCAGGAACGAGCCCACCGCGACCAGCAGCGTCGACACCAGCGTCACCAGCGACCAGCGCAGTGCCCGAGACGCCAGCTGTCGGTAGCGTGCCGACGCGCGCAGCCGGTCGGTGTTCGCGGCGTACAGGCCCGTCGGGATGGGGCCACGGGCCGGGTCTTGCCGGCGCCAGCGCCACACACCGTACGCCACCGCGGCGGCGATCAGGACCATCAACGGCCAGAAGACGAAGGTCATCGGGTGGCCTCCGTGGAGGTGAGCGCCTGGGCCCAGCGGGTGACCAGCGCGTCCGCCTCGCGGGCCGCGCCCGGGACGTCACCGGTGCCGTCGGGGCCGAAGCTCGGCGGGCTGAGCAGCGCCACGTAGTGGGTGAGGCCCTCCAGCCGCGGGTCGCGGCCCATCGCCTCGCGCAGGTCCGACAGACCCATGTGGTCGACCGGCCAGCCGGAGACCTGGGCGACGAAGCGGCGTACGACGCGGGACAGCTCCTGATGGGCCGCGCGGTCGGGCATCGTGCCGCTGGCGTGCCCGTCGGTCACCGCGGCGATGGCGGCCCGCGCCTCCTCGAGCGCCGAGGCCGGCGTACGCGGCGCCTCGACGGCCTGCTTCTCGGCGCGGGGGCGGGTCAGCCACCACCAGGCGACGGGCAGGACGACGGTCAGGACCGCCAGGGCGATGCCGAGCCACAGCCAGTGCGGGGCGTACGCCACGGGACCGCCGATCTCCAGCGGAACGGGCGCCCGCAGGTCAGCGCGAGGCATGGCGGTGCCTCTCCAGGAGTCGGAACACGGCCTGCACGACCTGGGCGGAGTCGGTGACGTGCTCGTGGGCGATGCCGAGACGGTCGAGCTGCTTGCGGCGGCGCGCCATGCGCTCGGCGGCCTGGGCGACGAGCTCCTCGTGGAGCGCGCGGTCGCCGCGGACGAAGTCGGGCACCGCCGCCCGGCTGTCCAGGTCGACGACGGATTGGTCGCCGAGCGCCGGATCGGTCGGGTCGAGGTCGCCGAGCGTCACGAGCAGCACCTCGTGCTGGGCGCGCAGGCGCCGCAGCTGGCGCTCGTCGTCCTCGCTCAGTTCGACGTCGTCGGTGACGACCAGCATGATCGTGCGGCGGCGTACGCTGCGGACGGCGTACGCGAGGAGGCCGTCGAGGTCGGCGACCGGGCCGTCGGGCCGGGTGGCGTCCTGGATGCGGGCCAACATGCGCTCCAGCGCGACCTCGGTGTCGCCGGGCCGCACCTGGTGGTGGCCCGACGCGTCGCCGGTGATGAGGCCGACGTGGTCGCCGTGGCGGATCGCGAGCCAGCCGATGATGCCCGACACCAGGATGGCGACCTCGCGCTTGGTCGTCTGCGGGTCGCACAGGCCCGCCATCGAGCGGCCCGTGGACACGACCAGCAGGATCGTGTGCTTGCGGTCGGCGACGTAGCGGCGGATCAGCACCTCGCCGTGGCGCGCGGTCGCCCGCCAGTCGATGTCCTTCACGTCGTCGCCGACGACGTACTCGCGGAGGTCGTGGAAGTCCATGGACCGGCCCGAGTGCATCGACGCGTACTCCCCGTCGAGCAGGCCGCGCACCTTGCGGTGCGCGTGGATCGCCATGCGCGTCTTGACCTTGGTCAACAGGGCCATGGGCTCAGGGGGTCGGGACGGTCGCGAAGATCGCGTCGATCACCATCTCGGGGCGTACGCGGTCGGCGACCGCCTCGAACGTCAGCACGAGCCGGTGGCGCAGGATCTGGTGGCGCATCACGCGCACGTCATCGGGCACGACGTGGTCGCGGCCGTTGAGGATCGCGTTGGCGCGCGCCACGTGGAGCATCGCGATCGCGCCGCGCGGCGACGCGCCGAACTCGACGTAGGAGCCCTTCTCGGGGCCCAGCGCCTGGACGGGATGACGGGTGGCGTTGACGATGTCGATGATGTAGCGCTTCACCGCGCCGTCGACGTAGACCCGCCCGACCAAGTCGCGCATGAAGGACACGTGCTCGGCGCCGAGGACCGCGTCGGTCGTCCGCTCGTCGAGCGCACCCGACTCGATGCGGTTGAGCACCTCGAGCTCCTCGCGTGGGCTCGGGTAATCGACGATCTCCTTCAGCAGGAACCGGTCCATCTGGGCCTGGGGGAGCACGTAGGTGCCCTCCTCCTCGATGGGGTTCTGGGTGGCCAGCACCATGAACGGCTCCGGCAGACGGTGGGTCTCACCGCCGATGGTGGTCTGGCGCTCCTGCATCGCCTCGAGCATGGCGCTCTGGGTCTTGGCGCTCGAGCGGTTGATCTCGTCGAGGAGGACGAAGTTGTGGTGGACCGGGCCGAGCTGGGTCACGAACCGGCCCGTGGTGTTGTCGAACACCTGCGTACCGATGATGTCGCTCGGCAGGAGGTCGGGCGTGCACTGGATGCGCGCGAAACTCGCGTGGACCGTCGACGCGAGCGTCGACGCAGCGAGGGTCTTGGCCAGCCCGGGCACCGACTCCAGCAGGATATGACCACCGGAGATCAGCGTCACCAGAAGGCTGCGGGTCAACTCGACCTGACCGACGACCTTCGTGCCGAAGGCCTCCCGGATCTGGGCGATCATCTGGGTCGCACGGGCCAGGTCGGCCTGGTCGATGCGCTGGCGTGGGGCCACGGTCGCTCCCTCGGGTAGGGTGGTTTGCGAAAGCTAATTCTAGGGATTGGCGGGGTCACCACGGAAAGAGTGCCGACCGGCGGGGTCACCCGCGGGGGATCGCTAAGGCGCTGCGTGGGCCTCAGGACGGTCTTATCCGGCCGGCGAGCGCTCCCCCCAGCGCCCAGGCGGCGACGGTCCCCTCAGGGCATTGAGTCCGATCACCGCGGTGCCGGCGGATCCGAGGCGTCTACTCGACCACCATCTCGACCGGCGTACCCAGCTCGACGGTGCGGCTGACGGTGCAGTTCTTCTCCTGGGAAAGGCGTACGCACCGCTCGACCAGCGACGCCGCCTGGCGGCCCTCGTCGGTGTCGGGGAACTCGAGGTCGAACGCGAGCCTCAGGTTGGCCATGTGGGCGCCGAGTTCGTCGTCGAAGAGCTTGTCACCGGACGCGACGACCTCGAACTTCTCGGGCTCGGCGCGACGGGTGGTGACGTTGTCGACGTCGACCGAGGAGCAGCCGGCGATGGCGGCCAGAAGCAGTTCGACGGGCGTGACGAGGCCCTCACCCTGCCCGAACTCGAGCGTGGCTCCGGACTTCGTCGTCACCCGGTAGCGCCGCTCCGACTCGCGGGTTACGGTCACCGAACGGTAGGTATCGGGGTTGTGCGCAGGCGTGGTCATGGCGCCGATCGTGCCAGATGCGTACGCGGGTCCGTGGGGCACCCGCCCCGCGGAACAACGACGCCCCCGGTCGGGGAGCGGGGGCGTTCGCCGTGGTCGTGGCTATTTCGTCTCGGCGACGACGTCGCGGGCGAAGTTGACCTGTTCCGTCGGCTCCTGCTGGCGAAGGCCGGCGACGAGGACGACGGTCTGGTTGCGGCGCACGGCGCACACGTCGAGGTCGGTGCGGTCGCGCCCGCAGACGCCGTCGCCGACCTGCCGGATGGCCTCGGCCTTGATCTGGTTCTTCAGGAGGTCGGTGACGTCGCTGACCGGCCGGGCGGCGATGACCAGGTAGGCGTTCTGGCCGTTCTTCTTGAACGTGGCCGACGTGGTCTGGACGGAGCGGTCGATGCCGAAGTCGTTCGACGGCGGCTTCTCGCCCGGCTCACGGGCCTGGTCTCCGACGGTCACCGGCAGGACCGGCATGCCCGTCGGGTCGGCAGTGGGGGCCTGTTGCGGCTGTTCGCCGGCGCGGTTGACCAGGAACGCGATGACGCCCAGGGTGGCGATGAGCACGCCGATGGCCACCGCCATCACCCATACCGGCACGTTCGACGGCAGGGGCGGCAGCTCGTCCTCGTGGACGATGACCTCCGCGAGCTCCTCGTTGTCCCCGTCGGCCCCTTCGGGCCGGTACGGGGTCGATCCGCTGGGTTCCATCGTCAGATGTGCTCCTCGATGGCGTCGGTCAGCACGCGCTTGGTCTTGGCGCCCATGAACTGCTTGACGACCTGGCCGTCGACGAAGATCTGGATCGTCGGCAGGCCCTGGACCATCTGCTGGACCGGGGTCGTCGGGTTGGCGTTGGTGTCCATCTTCATGAACTCCATGCGGTCGCCGTAGGTGTTCGAGAGCTCCTCGATGATCGGCGAGAGCTGCTTGCACGGCGAGCACCAGTCGGCCCAGTAGTCGACTAGCACCGGCTTGGACGACTTCAGCACCTTCTCGCTGAACTCCGCATCGGTGATGTCATGGACGGCCATGGGTTTCCCCGCTTCCTTCGTCGGTGTCGTGCTTCGTGATTTTTCCGTGACCGGACCAGTGTGCCTCAGGGGTCCGTGGCCCGTGCAACTTCTCGCGTTGCCTACGCCCTGTCGCGTGTGCACAGGTTGGTCCCGAGCCCGCTGGTTTCGGACACCAGCTGGTGGCGGTTTGTCAGGATTTTGGGTTTCGGGTGGGCTGGGTGGTGGGGAGGTCAGGCCTCGACGGCCGGGGTGTGGGGCGCCTCGTCCTTCAGGTCGGCGAGGAAGCGCTCCGCGTCGAGGGCGGCCGAGCAGCCGGAGCCGGCGGCCGTGATCGCCTGACGGTAGGTGTGGTCAACGAGGTCGCCGCACGCGAAGACGCCGCGGAGGTTCGTACGCGTCGAGCGCTCCTGGCAGACGACGTAGCCCGCGGCGTCGAGCTCGACCTGGCCGGCCAGCAGCTCCGAGCGAGGGTCGTGGCCGATCGCGATGAACAGGCCCTGGACGGGCAGCTCGCGCGTCTCGCCGGTGACGGTGTCGGTCAGGGTGACGGCCTCGAGCGCGTTCTCGCCCTTGATGGCGGTCACCTCCGAGTTCCACTGGAACTCGATCTTCGGGTCCTTGTGGGCGCGCTCGGCCATGATCTTCGACGCGCGCAGCTCGTCGCGGCGGTGGATCAGGTGGACCTTGGAGGCGAACTTCGTCAGGAACGTGGCCTCCTCGACGGCCGAGTCACCGCCGCCGACGACCGCGATCTCCTTGTCGCGGAAGAAGAAGCCGTCGCACGTCGCACACCAGGACACGCCCCGGCCCGACAGGCGGTCCTCGTCGGGCAGGCCGAGCTTGCGGTAGCCCGAGCCCGTCGCGAGGATCACTGCGCGCGCCGAGTATTCCTCGCCCATCGAGTCCTTGACCGTCTTGACGTCACCGGTCAGCGACATCTCCACGACGTCGTCGGTGATGATCTCGGCGCCGAAGCGCTCGGCCTGCGCGCGCATTTTCGCCATCAGGTCGGGGCCCATGATGCCCTCGGGGAAGCCGGGGAAGTTCTCGACCTCGGTGGTGTTCATCAGCGCACCACCGGCGGTGATCGAGCCCTCGATCACCAGCGGCTTCAGGTCGGCGCGCGCCGCGTACACCGCCGCGGTCCAACCGGCCGGTCCGCTGCCGACGATGATGATGTCGCGGATGTCGCTCACTGTCTCTCCTGGATGTACCGGGTGGTCCCGGCTGTGCCGGGTGCGTCGAAGAACGCCCTCGACCCTACCCAACCGTGCAGGACCACCGACTATTCCGAGACGGTCGGGCACCGCGGACGGACACGCCGACCACGTAAGGTTCGGCCCATGCGGGGATGGATCGCGGCCGGCGCGTCGCTGCTGGTGCTGCTGTGGATCGGTGCCCTCGGCACCGGGCTCGCCAACCCCGTCCCGATCGCCGACCGTGCGCCCGACTTCCCCGTCGCCCGCTGGCTGCCCGAGACCGCGTCCAACTCCCGCATCGCGCTCGGGCCCGGCGGCGTACCGGCCAGCCTCGAGTCCACGCGCACCCTCGGCCTGGGCGGCATGACGACGATCCCCGGCCCGGCGATCGACCTCGCAAAGCCACCCGCCGACGCCGACGTGTCCCGGGCGCTGTTCTGGCGTGAGGAAGCACGTGGCAGCGCCCCCGGCGCCTCCGAGTACCGCCTGCGCCTGGTCACCCCCTCCGGCGTCCACCTCGTCCTCTCCGTCGGCGCGCAGGCCTCGGCGCTGGAGAAGGGCCTGCTCGAGCTGCCGACCGACATCGCCGCCGGCCGCACCTGGGAGAGCCGCGCCCGGCTCTCCGACGGCCGCGGCTCCACCGAGGTCACCCTCAAGGCCCGCGCCGAGAAGGCGCGCCAGACCGCGTACGCCGACCAGGGCTGTCTCGATGTCACCTATGACGTGCGCCAGGGCGAGACGCCGCGTACCGACGTGGCGACGTGGTGCCCCGGCCGCGGCGTGGTGGAGGGCACGCCACTGCTCGGCGAGCGCCGCGCGCCCCTGACCGGCGCGTGGCCAGACGCGAGCTGGGAGCCCGCCCCCGCGGCCCGTGTCGCGGCGGCCCCGCAACTCGTGCGTCCCGCCATGCAGTCGGGCCTGCCCGGCCTGGGCTACAGACCCGCGGACGACGCGATCACGATTCCCCGGGCGGGCGTCGTCACCGTCGACGGCACGCTCGTGCAGGACAACATCGCCACACAGTCGCTGTCCGGCATGAAGCCCATGAAGCTCGGCGACGGCTCACCGGCCTGGGGCACGGCCTGGTGGGCGCAGCCCGGCCGCGGCACCATCGTCGCCTACGACGCGATCGGCTCGGTCGTCGTCGCCGCGACGAGCGACTCGCGGCTCATCGCCTACAGCTCCGACGGGCGCCGCCTGTGGCGCCGGAACCTGCCTGACGTCGCCGCCGGGGGCGTCACCCCGCTCGCCAAGGACGCGTTGGTCACGGTGAGCATGACCGGTACGGTGACCGCCGTCGACACGACCACCGGCGACAAGCTGTGGGAGACCGACCTCGACGGCTACACCACCGAGCCGCCGAAGGTCGCCGGCGGGTGCGTGTACGTGACCATTGACCAGGAGGGCGTGTTCGCCCTCGACGCGGCCACCGGAAAGCAGGTGTGGGACCAGGACGACGTCGGCGGGGCCGTCGCCCCCACGCCGGATGGGGGAGCCGTCGTGCTCCACCGCGGCGGGCAGGCCTGGCGGCTCTCGCCCGAGGGCGAGATACTCGACACCCAGCCCACGACGGTGGGGCGGGCCCACTCGGAGCTGGTCGCCGCCCACGGCTACGTCGTCGCGACCGGCGGCGACTCCGCGTCCTTCATCGACCCCACGTCGCTCACCGCCGGCGAGCACGTCGACGACGTCCAGACGATCGCCCCCACGGCCGACGGCTGGGTCGCGGTGACGAAGACGGAGGTGCTGTCGCTGCTGCCCAACGGCCAGGTACGCGGCCGCGCATCGCTCGGCGTCACCGCGAAGGGGAGCCGCATCTCCACCACCGTCAACGGCGTCATGGTGGCCGTGTGGCCCGAGCACGGAGGAGGGTTCGCGCTGTGGGTGCGATGACCCCGACCACGATGACCCCGACCACGACGACCACGACCGGCGCGCCCGCGCCGGACCGCGCCACACGCCTCGGACCCCTCCAGCAGGTCTGGGCCGTCGTGCGCTTCGTCGTCGGGCACGCGCTCGTCGACCCCATCCGCCGCGGCTCGCTGCGCCGCAGCGACGAGTGGCCCCGCCACCTGGTGCCCGTCGTCGTGCTCGGCCTGATCATGTACTCGCTCATGACGCTCACCGCCATCGCAGCCCCCTGGCTGCGGTCGACCTTCGACCTCACCCAGTGGCAGATGTTCTCGCTGCCCTGGGTCGCCGTCGGCGTATTCATCATGGCCCTCACCTACGCGCTGGCCCTGGCGTACGCGTCGCTGCTCCATGTCAACCCGTGGGTGCGCGTGCCCGGACTGGTCCTGGTGATCGGCCTGGCCACCAAGAACCCGTTGCTCGTCGACGGGCCGCTCAAGACGGCCGTGCTCGTCGTCGAGATCGTCGTGCTGGTGGCGTTTGCGGCCTGGCGCTGGCGGCGGCCCTACTCGCCGTTCGAGGTGCTGGTGCCGCTCGTCGTGATCGGCCACGGCCTCACCGTCCGCATGTCCGGCACCTCCGCCGGGTCGCTGGGCAGCTTCGAGGCCGCCGCCGGTGTCGTCGACCTGTTCGCGCTCCAGTCGGCGATGCTGATGTGGGCGATCCCGGCGATTTTCATGGCCGGTGCCGCGAAGGCTGAGCTGGCCATCTCGATGGCGTCGTGGGGGGCCCGCGGCGTCTGGGAGGCCGCGATGACCCACCGCCGCCGCCGCGAGATCGGCGCCCTGCTCGTCGTCGCTCTCGTCGGCCTGGCGCTGTTCGGCATCCACCGGACGCTGCAGAACCCCAACAACTCGTGGCGCGGCGTCGGGTCGTCGCTGCTGCTGCTGGCCGTCACCGGCGCGATCGGCCTGGCCGTCCTACGCTTCGTGCCGAAGGGCGACCGGGCCGGAATCCAGGTCGACCCCGACGATCTGGTCACCGGGTGGTCACCGGTGTCGCTGTGGCTGGCCATCGCGTACACGTTCGCGGTGTTCGGCCCGTTCCCCGCCGCGCAGGTCCTCGCCTGGTGGGGGATCTCGGTGCCCACGTCGCTCGGCTCCCTGTCCGACATCGTGCTGTTCCCGACGACGCTCGCCGCGTCGATCTGGCTCGCCCGGCGCGACCGCCCCGCCGCGGCGCTGCTCGTCGCCGCGATGGGCATCCACTCCGCGTACGTCACCGCGGCGAACCTGGCCGGGCTGCCGCTGACCACCGAGGACGCCCTCGTCGCCATCAGCCTCGCGGCCATGGCGGTGCTGGCGTACACGCTGGTCACGCGCACCCTCAGCGCCGACCGGGGGCTGGCGATCGGGTCGGTGCTCCTGATCGTCGGCGCCTACCCGCTGCGCGACTTCCTCGACGAACCGCTGACGCTCCTCGCGTCGGTCGCGGGCACCACCGGCGGCCTGATCCTCGGCCTGGCGTGGCGCCAGCTCACCGAGTACGGCTTCGCCCGCCGCAGCTCGCCCGGCTTCCCCGCCTCGTCCCGCGTCCTGCTGGCCGTGGCCAACCTGACCCTCGTCGCCACCGCCATCGCGATCTACGCGTGCGCGGCGGGCTCCGGCACTCTCGACCTCGGCCTGCTCGAGAACATCGGCGATGAGATGATCGGCGGATCGCTGCTGTTCGGCGTGTGCGTCGCCGGCCTGCTGATGGGCGTACGCGGCCGCGAGGGCGGCGAGCAGCGTCCGGGCGAGGAGTTCCAGGTGTTCCCGATCCTGGTGGAGGCGAAGGGGCCGGTCACGGGCACGCCCCCGCCCTGGTTCGACCCCAACGCGCCGTGGGCCGACCCGGGCGCGCCGTGGTTCGACCAGAACGTCGACCGGACGCGCTGGCGCTGAGCGGGGCTCAGCGCTTGCGGTACAGCGACTTCTGCGCGTAGACGGGCTCGCTGGTGACGTGGACGCCCAGCTGGCGGAAGATGCCCTCGTCGACCGGGCCCAGGATGGTCGTGGTGTGCACGTCGCAACCGCGCAGCCGCGCCAGCTGGTCGAGCGCGGCCGCCGCCGTCGGGTTCGTGGTCGCCGACACCGCCAGCGCGAGCAGCACCTCGTCGGTGTGCAGCCGCGGGTTGTGGCTGCCGAGGTGCTTGGTCTTGAGCACCTGGATGGGCTCGATCGTCGCGGGGGCGAGGAGCTTGATCCAGTCGTCGATGCCGGCCAGCAGCTTCAGCGCGTTGAGCAGCAGCGCCGACGAGGCGCCCAGCAGCTCGGTGGTCTTGCCGGTGACGATCCGGCCGTCGGGCAGCTCGAGCGCCGCCGCGGGGGCGTCGGTCGCCTCCGCCAGCTCTCGGGCCGGGTTCACGACCGGACGGTCGGCCGGTCCGATGCCGAGCTGGCTCATCAGGACGGCGATACGTTCGGACTGGGTGGGCTCGGACTCGTCGCGGCGCTCGGCGACGAGCGCCTTGAACCAGCGCCGGATGACCTCTTGGCGCGACGCCTCCTGGCAGACCTCGTCATCGCTGATGGCCTTGCCGGCCATGTTGACGCCCATGTCGGTCGGCGACTGGTAGGGCGACGAGCCGAGGATCGTCTCGAACAGCCGCTTCAGCACGGGGAAGATCTCGACGTCGCGGTTGTAGTTGACGCACTGCTCGCCGTATGCCTACCAGGTGGTAGGGGTCGATCATGTTGACGTCGTCGAGGTCGACCGTCGCCGCCTCGTACGCCACGTTCACCGGGTGGTCCAGCGGCAGGTTCCAGATCGGGAAGGTCTCGAACTTCGCGTAGCCGGACGCGATGCCGCGCTGGTGGTCGTGGTAGAGCTGCGACAGGCAGGTGGCCATCTTGCCGGAGCCCGGGCCGGGCGCGGTGACCACGACGAGGTCGCGCTCGGTCTCGACGTACTCGTTGTGGCCGTAGCCCTCGGCCGACACGATCCGCGGGACGTCGTGCGGGTAGCCGGCGATCGGGTAGTGGCGGTAGACCTTCAGCCCCAGCCGCTCGAGCTTGCGCTTGAAGGCCAGCGCCTCGCGGTGGTCCTCGCTCCAGTGCGTCACCACGACCGAGCCGACGAACAACCCATAGCTGCGGAACGCGTCGATCAGCCGCAGCACGTCATCCTCGTAGGGGATGCCCAGGTCGGCGCGTACCTTCTTCGCCGACAGGTCCATCGCGCTGACGCACACCACGATCTCGACCTCGTCGGCCAGCGACCGCAGCATCTCGATCTTGTTGTCGGGCGCGAATCCCGGCAGCACCCGGGAGGCGTGGAAGTCGTCGAACAGCTTGCCGCCGAACTCGAGATAGAGCTTGCCGCCGAACTGGGCCCTGCGCGCGTCGATGTGCTCGGTCTGCAGCGAGACGTACTTGTCGCGGTCGAAGCCGATCTGGTGCACGGGGACTGCCTCCTGGTGGCGAGGATTCGTCCCGGGGTGCTGGGACTTCCAGATCCTAGTGGTCATCGCCGTGGAATCTGCAAGACTCGGCGCATGGCCCGCGTACCCGGCGAGATCACCGCCCGCGAGCGCGTGCAATTCGCCCTCGGCGACGTGTTCGCCGGAGGCGCCAGCTCACTGATCGCCGTCGTCTACCTGATCTTCCTCACCGACGTCGTCGGGCTGGACCCCGCCCTCGCCGGCACGGCCGTGCTCGTCGCCAAGATCTGGGATTCCATCAACGACCCGCTCACCGGAGCGCTGTCCGACCGGACGCGTACGCGGTGGGGGCGCCGCCGACCGTGGATCTTCTGCGGCTCGCTGCTGCTGGTCGGCGGCATGGCGCTGCTGTGGAACCCCGCCCCACCGGTCGACTCGCAGCTGGCGAAGATGTTCTGGGCGATGGGCTCCTACATCGTCTACAACACCATCCAGACGACCATGGCCGTGCCGTACGCGTCGTTCTCCACCGAGATCGCCACCGACCCCGTCCAGCGCGACAAGGTGAACACGCTGCGCCTGTTGTTCTCGACGGTCTCGTCGGCGACCGTGACGCTCGTCGCGACGCAGCTGCTGGAGGCGTACGCACGCCGCGAGATCGACGAGACGGGCCTCTACGTGCGCATCGTGCTCGGCTTCGGTCTGGTGTTCGCCCTGCCGATGATGGGGGTGGCGCTGTTCTGCCGCGAACGCGTACCCCTGCCGCCCGAGCGCGGCGAGCTGAACTTCTTCGGCGGCTTCCTCAAGCCGCTGCAGATCAGGCCCATGCGCTACCTGATGGGCATGTACCTGTGTCAGGCCATCGCCTGGGACATCGTGTCGGCGATGGTCATCTACTACGCGTCGAACGTCGTGGTGGGCGTGAAGTCGTTCAACCTGCTGGCCATGTTCATCGCGGTGAACATCATCGCGTTCCCCGTGATCCGGTTCCTCGTGGTGCGGGTGTCGAAGCACCGGCTGTACGCCACACTGCTGCCGCTGGCCCTTGTCGCGATCACCGTCGTCGCGTTCTACCCGCGCTCGTGGCCGCCGGTGGGCGTGTACGTCGCCGGGTTCTGCCTCGCCGTCGGCATGGCCGGGGCTCAACTGCTGCCGTGGGTGATGTTTCCCGACGTGCTCGACGCCGCCGAGCTCGAGACCGGACGCCGTGACGCCGGCTCGTTCGGCGGCCTGATGACGTTCACCCGTGGCCTCGGCACCGCGCTCACGCTGCAGGCCATCGGCCTGGTTCTGAAGGTCACCGGCTACCAGCCCACGCTGCGTGGCGTCGGCGAGCAGCCCGACTCCGCCGTGCTCGGCATGCGGCTCATCATGTTCTGCGGCGTGTTCATGCTGCTGAGCGTCGGCTGGCTCGTGGCCCGCCGCTACCCGCTGACGATCGACGTCGTACGCGAGATGAAGCCGCGGCTGGAGGAGCTCCGTGGTCGTGAGGCGGCTACCGTACCCGGCGAGGAGAGTGACGCATGACCACCGACACCAGCGCCGAAGGGGTGGCGCCCGACCCGGGCATGGCCGTGAAGATGGGCGCCGCCTCGTTCGCGGGCATCGCCGACCTCGCCGCCGGGCGGGCGACCGACGAGCAGCCGATCCTCGAGCTCTGCGACTTCGTCGACGCGCGCCTCGACTGCGCCGACTTCCGCATGATGACGATCCTCAAGGTTCTCCACGCGTGGCCCGACCTCGTCTCCGAGCCGACGCGCGAGCGGATGCGGCGTACCGTCCTGGGGTTCAAGTACTGGATGGACGAGCCCGGCGACGACGGCATGTGCCACTGGTCGGAGAACCATCAGGTCATCTACGCCACGTGCGAGGTCCTGGCCGGTCAGCTGTTCCCCCACGAGGTGTTCACCGGGGGCTGGACCGGTGAGCAGCGCATGGCCCGCGGGGCCGAGCGGCTCCTGCGCTGGTTCGGGCACCGCTTCGACTACGGGTTCAGCGAGTGGCTGTCGAACACCTACTACGAGGAGGACGTCGCACCGCTCGCGCTGCTCGTCGACCACTGCGACGACGGCCTCCTCGTCGACGGCGCCGCCATGGCGCTCGACCTGCTGCTGCTCGACATCGCCTCCCACCTGTTCGACGGGCGACTGGTGGCCAGCGCGGGGCGCGCGTACGAGGAGCAGAAGAAGGACCCGGCGAGGGCCGACGTGAACGACGTGATCCGCCGGGCGTTCGGGCCGCCTGCCACTCTGGAGGAATTCGACCTCGAGCGCACGTCGATGGCGTTCGTGACGTGCGAGGGCTACCGGGTGCCCGACGTGATCCGCGAGATCGCCGCCGCACCCGGTCCTGCGACCGTCCGCTCGAGCCACGGGCTCGACGACTTCGAGGTCGTCGGACGCGTCGGTGCCGCCGACGACGTGGAGGTGACCGGGGCTTACTTCTGGGGGATGGAGGCCTTCACCAGCCCGCATGCGATCGAGACGACCGCGCGGGCGATCCGGCACTGGCGGATGGCCCGCAACACCTTCCTCAAGCCGCTGGGCTGGGCGCGCTTCGTCGCCGGTGCAGGGCTGCTCGCGCCGCTGGTGCGCGTGCTGAACCCCGCCGCCCAGGGCGTCACGATCAACCGCGCCGACGTCGTGACCACGCGTACGCCGCACTGGCAGCTGTCGGCGGCGCAGCGCTACCGTCCGCGGGAGTTCGGCGACCAGCAGCACCTGTGGACCGCCGCCCTGCCCGGCGACATCACGGTGTTCGCACTTCACCCGGGCGCACCGATGTTCGACGAGACCGCCCGCGGGTTCTCGCCCGCGCAGTGGGTCGGCAACGGCATCAACCCCGACGTCGTCGCCGACGGCAACCTGCTCGTCGCGGCGCACGACCTCACGGTGCGGGGAGGTGTGCTGGAGCGCGACCGCCAGCAGTACTCGCACCTGTGGTTCCCCGCCGACCGTTTCGACGAGACGGTCCGCGGCGACCGCGTGGTGGTGGGACGTCGTGGTGACTCGCTCGTCGGCGTCGTCGCCGCCGCCCGGCTCACCGACGGCACCGAGCCCGGCGAGATCGTCCAGCACGGTCGGCTCACCGGCTGGGGCGTCGTCTGCTCCGACACCGGCGAGTCGGGCTCGGCGGCCGAGCTCGCGCGGGCGCTCGGGCGTACACGCCTGGTCGTCGGCCGCGACCTCACGACCTGGCACCTCGGCGACCTGCCCGCCGCGGGCGGACGCCGCGTCGTCGGCCTGCCGCGCGACGGCGCCGCCCACGTCGATGGCCGCGAGGTCGTGGTCGACCATCCGCGCCTCGACGCACCCTGGGCTTACATCGAGCGGTTCCCGGAGGTCATCGAGGTCGCGTACGCCGGTCACCGGCTGCGCCTGGAGCGGGCCGGGTTCCGGCGTACCACCTGACGAACGAGACAGATCCGCCACCAGGTGCCGGGCGCGGCGCTCCTACGGGCAACTGGTGGCGGATCCGTCTCATCAGCAGTCGTCGACCAGGATCCAGGCCGCGCTGTCGGCGGGCAGTGTCCCCGCCGACGGCTCGGCCGAGGCGATCAGCACCTCGCCCGCCGCCACCCGTTCTGGACCGGACATCGCCACGACGACCGCGAGCCGGCCGCGGCGACAGATCACCCCGCCGGTAGGGGTGACCTCCCACTCCGTCGCGTGGTCGGTGAGCACCCCGTCGGCGAGCAGGCTCCGGCGCAGCGCGATCGCCCGACGGGTGAAGCCCAGCATCGAGCCCGGTCCGGTCTGGGCGTCCACCGCGTACGCACCCCAGCCGTCCGGTTGCGGCAGCCAGGGCTGCGCCTCGGGTGTGGAGAACCCGTGCGCGGCCGCGGGGTCTGCCGTCCACGGCAGGGGTACGCGTGCACCGTCCCGGCACACGCCGCCACGGGTCCACATGGGGTCGCGGCGCGCCTCGACGGGGACGTCCACCCCGGGCAGCCCGAGCTCCTGCCCCTGGAAGAGGTACGCGCACCCGGGCAGCGCGAGCAGCGCCAGCAGTGCGGCGCGGGCCCGCCGGGCCCCTGCCTCGCCACCGCCGTAACGCGTCACGGTTCGCACGATGTCGTGGTTCTCGATGGCCCACGTCGGCGCCCCACCGTGCGTACGCCGGGCCAGCTCCAGCTCGCGGCCGACGCGGACCCATTCGTGCGGGTCCCAGCCGAGGGCGGCGAACGCGAAGGCGAACGCCTGGTTCAGCTCGTCGGGACGGGCGTAGCGGGCGGCCCGCTCCGGGGCGAGGTTGACCTCGCCGACGAGGATGCGCGGCGGGTCGTAGGACTCGGCGATCGCGCGCCAGCTGCGGTAGACGTCGTGGACCGGTTCGCGGTCGCAGGCCAGCGGGTTGAACCGCAGCCCGTCGACCACCGACTCCACGTCCGGGGCGTCGGGCAGTCCCGGCGCCTTGAACAGGGCGTGGGCCACGTCGACGCGTAGGCCGTCGACCCCGCGGTCGAACCAGAACCGCAGCACGTCCTCGAACAGGGCCGCCACGCGCGGGTCCTCCCAGTTCCAGTCGGGCTGGGCCGGCGAGAACAGGTGGAGGTACCAGTCGGTGTCGGTCTCCGAGGCGGCGTCCGCGCGCGACCAGGCGGGTCCGCCGAAGACGCTCGTCCAGTTGTTGGGCGGCGTCTGCGGGTCGGGGCCCTGCCGGAAGTGGAACATCGCGCGCTCGCCCGACCCGGGACCGGCGGCGAGCGCCGCCCGGAAGGCCGGGTGCTGGTCGGAGCAGTGGTTAGGCACCAGGTCGGCCAGGACGCGCAGGCCGAGCCCGTGGGCGCGCGCCAGCACGGCGTCGAGGTCGGCGAGGGTGCCGAACAACGGGTCGACGCCCGTGTAGTCGGCGACGTCGTAGCCGTTGTCGACCTGCGGCGACGTCTGGAACGGGGTGATCCAGACGCCGTCCACGCCGAGGTCGGCGATGTGGTCGAGACGGGACAGCAGCCCGCGCAGGTCGCCGACCCCGTCACCGTCCGAGTCGCGGTAGGAGCGCGGGTAGACCTCGTACATCACGGCATCGCGCCACCAACTGCTCACTTGCCGGCCCCCGAGGTGAGGCCCTCGACGATGCGGCGCTGGAACAGCAGCACCATGATGACCAGCGGCACGGTGACGATGACGCCGGCGGCCATCTGCTCGCCGAACGGCGCCTGGAACTCCGTGGCACCGGTGAACTTCGAGATGGCGACGGTGGCGGTCTGCATCAACGGGTCGTTGATCATCGACAGGGCGATGATGAACTCGTTCCAGGCGTGGATGAACGTCAGGATGGCGGTGGTGAACACGCCCGGTGCGGCCAGCGGCAGCAGGACCTTGCGGAACGCCTGCCACTTGGAGCAGCCGTCGATGAGGGCGGCCTCCTCGAGGTCGTAGGGCAGCTGCTGCATGAACGTGGTGAGGTTCCACACCGCCAGTGGGATCGCGAACGACAGGTTCGGCACGATCATGGCCTGGTAGCTGTTGATCCACCCGATCTGCGTGAACAGCTTCAGCAGCGGTACGACGACCGAGATGCCCGGGAACATCGATGTGGCGATGATGATGCCGAGGATGGCGCCCTTGCCGGGGAAGTCCAGACGCGACAGCGCGTACGCGGCGAAGACGCCCAGGACCAGCGCGAGGGCGGTGGTGATGCCCGCGACGAGCAGGCTGTTGACCAACGCACGACCGAACATCGTGGACGAGTCGAACACCTTCGCGTAGTTCTCGAGCGAGAACGGCTGGGGGATCAGGCTGTTGTCGAAGATGTCGGCGGTGCGGCGGAAGCTGGAGACCAGCATCCAGTAGAACGGCGCCAGGCAATACAGGGCGATGATCGCCAGGGCGACGTACGCGGTCCACGACGTCGCCGGGCGGCTGGGGCGCTCCACCTTCACCGGTTCGGTGGGCGTGGCGTCTGCGGTGGTGGGGGCTGCGGTGCTCATCGGGCGTTCTCCTTGCGGCGGCGGGCGGCGGCCTTCTCGAGCTGGCGCTTCTCGCGGGTGCCGGTGACGTCGGCGCCGAGGACCCGGACGAACACGAACGCCACGAGCGCGACGTAGCAGAACAGGATCACCGAGAACGCGGACGCGGGTCCGTAGCGGAGCTGGTTCGACTCGTCCCAGGCCAGCATCGACAGCGTCTCGACCGAGCGCTTGCCGGGCCCGATCAGGACGTAGGGCAGGTCGAACATGCGCAGCGCGTCGAGGAGGCGGAACAGCACGGCCACCAGGAGCGCCGGCTTGACCAGCGGCAGGGTGATGGAGGTGAGCTGGCGCCAGCGGCTCGCGCCGTCGATCTTCGCGGCCTCGTAGACCTCACCGGGGATGATCTGCATGCCGGCGAGCGTGAGCAGGCCGATGAACGGAGCGGTCTTCCAGACCTCGGCGATGATCACGGCCCACTGGGCGGCCATGCCTTCCGACGTCCACAGGATCTGGGTGCCGAGCAGGTGGTTGGCGATGCCCTCGGACTGGAAGATCCATCGCCACAGCAGGCCGGAGACGGCGGTAGGCACGGCCCACGGCACGAGGATGCTGGCGCGCAGGAGGGCGCGGCCGCGGAAGGCGCGGTTCATGGCCAGCGCCAGGCACAGGCCCAGCAGCGTCTCCAGGCCGACGGTGACGACGGTGAAGAACGTCGTGTTCGACAGGGCGTTGAGGAACCGTGCGCCCTGCTCGCCCTGCAGGAGGGCGGCGTAGTTCGCCAGCCCGACGAACTGGTCCCCCTCGACCACGAAGCCGCTCTCGTCCAGGCCGGAGCGCTGCTGGTACATCGACTGGTGCACCGCCGACAGCAGCGGGTACGCGATGACGAGGCCCAGCACGAGGAAGGTGGGGGACAGGAGGATTGCCGCCATGCGGCCTTCGCCGGCACGGCGACGGCGGCGGCCGGGACGGTCCGGTGCTGCGACGTGGGTGCTCATGGGAGGTCCTTGGGAGAGGTGTGGCGGGCCGCCACCCGAGGTGGCGGCCCGCCGGGGTTGGTCAGCCGACGCTCTTCTCTAGCCCTGCCTGCATGTCCTCGAGCGCCTTCTTCGGATCCTTGGCGCCGGTCAGGGCGGCGTACGCCTCCTGCTGGATCACCTGGGTGGAGGCGCCGTACTGCACGACCTTCGGACGCGGCTGCGCGTTCTCGAGCGAGGTCAGCA
This sequence comes from Mariniluteicoccus endophyticus, assembly GCF_054780035.1. NCBI lineage: Bacteria > Bacillati > Actinomycetota > Actinomycetes > Propionibacteriales > Propionibacteriaceae > Mariniluteicoccus > Mariniluteicoccus endophyticus. The sequence goes on from NZ_BAAGXC010000035.1 coordinate 41,805, forward strand.
GGGTCGGGTAGAACGGGCGCTTGGCGATCACGGCCGGGTCGTTGAGGACCGACGGGTAGACCGGTGCGCGCGAGCTCTTCTCCACGCGCAGCTTCGACTCCTCCTCGCTGGTGAAGAACTTGATGAAGTCGAGCGCGGTCGCCTTGTTCTTCGTGAATGGCGAGACGGCGAGGTTGCGGCCGCCGAGCGTCGACACGCCCTGGTGGTCACCGATGCCGGGGATGGCGCTCATGTCGAACTTGCCATTGACCTTGCTGGAGCCATCCGAGGCGGACAGCGACGAGTGCACGAACGGCCAGTTGCGCATGAACACGACCTTGCCGTCCTGGAACGAGCGGCGGCTCTGCTCCTCCAGATAGGTGATGGCGTCACCGGGCACCAGCTTCTTGTCGAAGGCCTGACGGAGCTGGGCGAGGCCGGCCAGGGCCTCGGGGGTGTTCACGTCGGGCTTGCCCTCGCTGTTGACGACGTGACCGCCGGCCGAGGCGACGGCCTCGGTGAAGTTCACCGTGAGAGCCTCGTTCTTGTCGAACTGTCCGGCGTAGCAGGACATGCCGGCGGCCTCGGGGAGGGCGAGCACCTTCTGGCAGGCGGTCTCCATGTCGGCCCAGGTCTTGGGCGCCTCGGTGACGCCGGCGGCCTGCAGGAGGTCGGTGCGACGGAACAGCAGCGCGCCATCGGTGTAGTAGGGCGCGCCGAAGAGGTTGCCGCGGTAGCTCGCCGCGTCGACCGGGCCCTTGAGCATCTTGTTGGTCGGCACCGCGTCCTTCGGCAGCTGCATGATCCAGCGGTTGGCCGCGAACTCCGTCGTCCACACCACGTCGAGGTTCAGCACGCTGAACGTCTCGGACTTGATCTGTGCGTTCTGGACCATCTGCTGGCGCTGCTGGTCGGCCGAGTCGGGCAGCTCGATCCACGTGACCTGCTCGTCGGGGTGGGCCTTGTTCCAGCGCTCGATGCTCTCCTTGGCCGCGCCCGAGGCGTCGCGCGACGAGACGTAGTTGATCGGGCCGCGGCCGCTGAAGTCATTGGCGGCGGGTGCGTTCCCCGGCTGGCCGCCGGACTGCTGGCCACCGCCGCAGGCGGTGAGGGGGGCCAGCACGACGAGCGCGGCGAGGGTTCCGGCGAGGGAGGTCAGGCGACGTTGCCTCATGGTTGTTGCTCCTGGTCTGTTGTGTCGGGGTTCTGCTGGTGGACGGGTCGTGCGGGGGGTGAGCTCTGGGGCGGCGGGCCCGTGGACCCGCGGCGGACGATCCTGTGGGGGACGACCACGGGCGTCAGGTCGCGGCTGCGCAGGATCTTGCCGACGGCGATCTGGCCCATGGTCTGCAGCGGCTGGGCCACCGTGGACAGCTCCGGGTGGACGTGGCGGGCGGTCGCGGTGTCGTCGAACCCCAGCACCGACACGTCGTCGGGTACGCGGCGCCCCCGGCGCTGGAGCTCGTTGACCACCGCGGCCGCCATCTCGTCGCTGACGGCGAAGATCGCGGTCAGGTCGGGGTCCTGGGCGAGGAGCGCGTCGAGACCCGGCGTACCCGACTCGTAGAAGAAGGTGCCCTCGGCGATGACGGGCTCGCGGCCCGCCGCACGCATCGCACGCTCGTAGCCGCGGCGACGCGGGGCGCCGACGTGGACCGACGTGGGATCGCCCGCGAGGAGGCCGATCCGGCGGTGCCCGAGGGTGAGCAGGTGTCGCGTCCCCTCGTAGGCCGCCCGCTCGTCGTTGATCGCGACGCTCGGCGTGCCGGAGCCGTCGCTGATCGCCACCGAGATGACCGGGCGACCGGGACCGAGCGCCTGTCGCATCTCCTGGGTGATCACCGCGGAGATGAGGATGACACCGGCGGCGCGGTGGTTGCGGAGCGTACGCAGGTATTCGTCGATGAAACGTGAGCCGTAGCCGGTGCGACCCAGCATGACGGCGTGGCCCTGCTCGCGGGCCGCGGCCTCGACGCCCTGCATGACCTCGGAGGCCAGCGCGTCAGAGACCCGTGGCGCGAGGAGCCCGATCACCGACGTCTCCCGCGTCTTGAGGCCACGGGCCAGCGAGTCGGGCTGGTAGTGGAGCCGGCGGATCGCCGCCTCGACGCGGTCACGCGTCTCCGACGAATAACCGGGCTGGCCGTTGACCACGCGGGACACCGTCGCCGGGGAGACCCCGGCCAGGGCTGCCACCTCGCGGATCGTGGTCACGGCCTTCTCCTCGTCGAGACGTACGCAAACGTTTACGTGCTCGACCCTAGGTCGGCCCTTCACGAGCACGGAAACGTTTACGAAACGCCCCCTGCCTCACGGGCCCCTAGGCTCGTCGCCGTGAGCACCCACCTCGAGCGCGCGACCGCGCTCGCCGACGACGTCTGCGCCGACCACCTCCACCGACGGTTCGTGTGGCCCTGGCACTGGGGTCCCGCGCTGTTCGGCTTCGCGCTGACGCTGCTCGACGAGCGGCTGGGCGAGACGCCGCCGCCCCACGAGCCCTGGCTGCGCGCGTGGTGCGACCACTACGTGGAGCAACCGCCGCGCGTCGACCAGTCCGACATGGCTGCGCCCGGGCTGGTCACCCACGAGATGGCGCGCCTGACCGGCGACGAGAGGTACGCCCGGCTCACCGACCTCGTCGTCACCTACATCCGCGACGAGCCCCGCCTCGTCGGCGACGCCACCAACCACCTCGGCCCGTCGCTGGTCGGTCGCATCTATCCCCGCTCGGTATGGGTCGACTCGCTGATGATGTTCGGCGTGTTCACCGGCCGCTACGGCCACGACACCGGCGACGCCGAGATGGTCGAGATCGCCGCGCGCCAGCCGGAGGCGTACGCGGAGCTCATGCAGGACCCGCAGACCGGCCTGTGGTCGCACTCGTGGTGGAAGCGCACGGGCCGGGCGTACCCCGCCGCGGGCACGTTCTGGGGGCGCGGGAACGGCTGGGTCGTCGCCGCGCTGCCGATGATCCTCGAGTCGATCGGCGACCACCCGCGCGCCGACGCGATCGCCGGGATCCTCGAGCGCACCAGCCGCGCCCTGCTGCCGCTGCAGCACAACGACGGCACGTGGACGACGCTGCTCACCGAGCCGCGCACCTATCGTGAGCTGTCGGTGACCGCGCTGGTCGCGGCGGGCTGGTTCCACGGCGTACGCCTGGGCGTGCTCGACGACGCGTACGCCGAGCGTGCCGGCGCCGCGCTGGACGCCGTCACCGGCGCGCTGCGCCCGGGCAGGCGGGGACTGGAGCTGCCGGAGCTGTCGGGTCCGACGATCCCCGTGCCGCTGCTGCCGCGCACCGGCTACCGGCTCACGCCGCGCATGGCGAACGCCAGCTATGGGATGGCGGCCTACCTGATGGCGGCTGTACGCGACGACGAGCTCAGTTCTTCGCGATCTGGCCGGTGAACTGAAGGGGTCCGTGGGAGTCGTCTCCGCCGTCGACCATGATCGTGACGTGGTCGAGCTGGTCGGCGGGCATCGCGAAGCCCATGGTGGCCTTGGCCGACGCCCCGGGTGCGACGGTTCCCTTGAACGAGTCGCCCACGGCGCCCGACGTGTCGACGATCTTCGGCGCGCCCACGCCCGAGTAGTAGCCGTGGACGACCATCTTGTCGGTCACGAACGGCTGGGCCGACTTGTTGATGACCACGATCTCGGCGAGGACGACGTGTCCTGCGGTGCCCTCGGCGCCCGACTGGGTAGGGGTGACCTGGCTGCCCTTGATGGTGCCGATCTCCACGGTGACCCCGTCGTCGTAGCGCGCGGCCTGGTCGAAGGTGAACTCGTCACCCTCGGGCGGCGAGGTGGGCGGGTCGGTCGGGTCGACGGCGGAGCCGTCGCTGGGGGCGGGCGCTGCGTTGGAGGGGGCCGGCGTCCCGGTGGGGGTGGGCGCGGGGGCCTTGCCGCACGCGGACAGCGCCACACCCACGGCGAGGGCGAGGATTGCGGCGGTTCCACGTGTTGCGTCCATGGGGCGAAGCGTAGACGGTTCCGGGGCACTCACGTAGCCTGTTCGCCATGAACAGGGTTCTGCTGATCGCCGGTGCCACCGTCGGGCTCGTCGTGACCTTGATGGTGCGCCAGACCTCGAAGGCCCAGAACGAGGCCGACCTGTGGGCGCTGGCCACCGAGCCGCGCCGCTGAACCTCAGGACCTCACCGGCCCCGCACCGACGACCCGTCCGCCGTCGTCGCCGCCGCCGGGTCCCATCTCGATGACGTGGTCGGCGGTCGCCGCCGCGGCCGCGTCGTGCTCGGCCACCAGTACGGTCGCGCCCTGGTCGACGAGCGCGTGGAGCTGGTTGAGCAGGCGGTGGGTGTCGGCCGGGTGGAGCCCGGTCGTTGGTTCGTCCAGGAGGTAGAGCGTCTGGCCGCGCCGTGCGCGCTGCAGCTCCGAGGCGAGCTTGATGCGCTGCGCCTCGCCGCCGGACAGCTCGGTGGCAGGCTGGCCCAGCGTCAGGTAACCCAGCCCCAGCGCGGTGAGCGCCTCGAGGGCGCGGTGTACGGGGGCCTCGTCGGCGAACACCGGCAGCGCCTCGTCGACGGTGAGCGCGAGCACGTCCGCGATCGTGAGGCCCTGCCACGTCACCTCGAGCGTCTCGGCGTCGTAGCGAGCGCCGTCGCAGTCGGGGCACGTCGACCACGTGCCCGGCATGAACATCAGCTCCACGGCGACCGCGCCCTCGCCCTGGCACGTCGCGCAGCGCCCCTCGGCCACATTGAACGAGAACCGGCCCACGCCGAAGCCGCGCTCCTTCGCGGCGGGCGTGGCCGCGTACAGCTTGCGCACGTGGTCGAACAGCCCCGTGTAGGTGGCGAGGTTCGACCGCGGCGTACGCCCGATGGGCTTCTGGGTGATCACGACCAGGCGCAGGTCCTTCGGCGCGCTGACGGTACGCCAGGTCGCGCGCGGTGTGGCGAGGTCCTCGGGCTCGCCGTCGTCGGTGTCGTCGGGGTCGGCACCGAGCGCCTGGGCGAGCGCGGTCAGCACCGACGACTTCCCGGACCCGGACACGCCGGTGAGCACGCTCAGCAGGCCGAGCGGGACCTCCAGGTCGACGTCGCGCAGGTTGTGCAGCGTGACGCCCTCGACGGTGAGCGTGCCGGTGGGCGTACGCGGCGCCGACGTCCGGATCTCGGCGGCGTGGACGGGGTCGTCGAGGTAGCGCGCGGTGACCGACCCGGCCGCCTCCGCGAGCCCGGCGACGGGACCGCAGTGGAGGACGCGCCCGCCGCCGGTGCCGGCACCCGGGCCGACGTCGACGACGTGGTCGCACTGCTGCACCAGGTGCATGTCGTGCTCGACGATCAGCACCGAGTTGCCCGAGGCGACGAGTCGGCGCAGCAGTCGCATCAGTGCCTCGGAGTCCTTCGGGTGGAGCCCCGCCGACGGCTCGTCCAGCACGTAGACCACGCCGAACAGGCCTGAGCGGAGCTGGGTGCCGAGCCGGGCGCGCTGCAGCTCGCCGGTCGACAGCGTCGACGCGGGTCGGTCGAGCGACAGGTGGCCGAGCCCGAGCTCTACCAGCGCCTCGATCCGTCCGCGCAGGTCTCCGACGAGCAACTCCTCGGCCTGGGCGGTCGCGTCGTCGCCCGCGTCGTCCGCCGGGACGAGTAGCTCCAGCAGCCCCGCGAGCGGGAGCGCGGCCGCCTCGTCGAACGCCCGTCCGCGCCACGTCACCGACAGCGCGTCCGGGTTGAGGCGTCGGCCACCGCAGCGCTCGCAGTCAGTGGTCTCGACGAACCTGAGCGCGCGCCGGCGCTGGGTCTCGGACTTCGACTCGGCCAGCGTCCTCATCAGGTGGCGGGCGGCCGAGGCGTACTTGCCCTGGTAGGGGCGCTGGATGCGCCCGGCCTCGCGCTCGGCGTGGACGGTCACGACCGGTTCCTCGTCGGTGAACAGGATCCAGTCGCGATCGGCCTCCGGGAGCTCGCGCCACGGGCGGTGGATGTCGTAGCCGAGCGTGGCGAGGATGTCCCGGTAGTTCTTGCCGAGCCACGCACCCGGCCAGGACGCGATCGCACGCTCGGCGATCGACAGGCTCGGGTCGGGCACCATCGACGCCTCGGTCGGCCGGTGCACGCGGCCCAGCCCGCCGCACGCCGAGCACGCCCCCACGGCGGTGTTGGTGGAGAAGTGGTCGGAGTCGAGCCGGCCCAGGCCCTCGGGATAGGTGCCGCAGCGGGAGAACAGCATGCGCAGCGTGTTGGCGCACGTGGTGACGGTCCCCAGGGAGGAGCGCGCGCCGGTGCCGGCCTGCCGCTGCTCCAGCGCGACGGCGGGGGGCAGGCCCGTGACCTCGCGTACGCGGGGGTCGGCCGCCTGGTGGATCAGCCGCCGCGCGAAGGGCGCGACCGACTCGAAATAGCGACGCTGGGCCTCGGCGTGGATCGTGCCGAACGCCAGCGACGACTTGCCCGACCCGGAGATGCCGGTGAAGGCGACCAGCCGGTCGCGGGGGATGTCGATGTCGACGTCGCGCAGGTTGTGCAGCCGTGCGCCGCGGACGCGGATCCAGCCGTCGCTGTTGTCCATGGGGCGCATTCTCACACGACCCCCGTGACATCGATCGTCCTCGAGTGGCCACGACACGCCCAACGTTGGGCGTGTCGCACGCACGTGAGGACGATCGGGCTCACTCGCTGGCGGCGGTGGCGTACATCTCGGCGATCTGCGTCTCGAAGCGCTCCAGCAGTGCGGCGACCGTCGCGGCGTCCCACACCAGGTCGGGGTCGGGTTCGAGGTGGGCGAGGAGCATGGCGACGGCGTACCGCTCCGGTTCCGACCAGGCGGTCGCGCGGCTCGCGCCGAACAGCGCCGCCCCGGTCCGTCGGTCGAGCCAGCCTGGGTCGGGGTTGGCGCGGGTGATGATGCCGCGCATGACTGCGCCGGCGGCCCCACCCAGCACGCGGAACCCCTCCTCGCCCTTCAGCGGCGGCACGAGGCGGTAGCCGATGAGCGTGGCCAGGTTCGCGTACACCTCGGCACGGCGGCGGGAGAAGTCGTCCTCGGTGGCGGCCAGGGCGCGGCCGACGGCCTCGCGGACCTCGCCGTGGGGCAGCGAGGGATAGGTCGCCGACAGCGAGAGGAACGTCCGCCAGCGCGGCGACTCCATGATGCGGTGCACGTCCATGTCGACGCTCACGCGCAGTCCCTCGACGACGAGGTCGCGTCGGCCCTGCGGGGTGGTGAGGGCGTCGTGGTGCTCGGAGACCAGGGCCACGAGGCGGGCCAGGTCGTCCCCGGCCTCGGGGATGAGCGACGTACGTCGGACGGTCTCGACGAGCACGTCGGTGAGGAAGGCGTCGCGGGTCGGCCAGCGCCGGTACGCCGTCGCGCGGGACACCCCCGCAGCCTCGATGACGCGTTCCATCCGGATGCCGTCGAGCCCCACGCTCATGCCCTCGGCCTCGATCTGGGCGACGGCGACGTCGAGCATCCGTGCGGCGGCGTCGCCCGGACGGGTTCGTCCTCCGGTGGGGTTCGGGGTTTCCCCCGATTGCTCTCGCGACGTCATGAGACATAGTGTTTCACACAGATGTGAGACATGGTGTCTCATGTGAGAGGGAGTCGTGAAGAAGATGTGGATGATCGTGCTCGGAGTCGTGGTGGTGCTCGTCCTGGGCGCCACGGCGTTCGCCCTACTGAATCCGCCGAGCCCGGAGGTCGGCAACCGTGGCAAGCTCGAGGTGGCCTTCACCGCAGAGGAGAGGCAGAAGATCGACACCGTCTCCGTGACGCCCGCGGAGCTCGCCGCCGCACGGTGCGAGGACGGGCAGAGGTGCTGGCTGGCCGTCGACGGCGTCGTCTACGACATGTCGGTGTTCCCGAAGTGGGCCAGGGGACGGCACCACGGCGTGGAGGCAGGCACGGACGCGACCGAGAAGTTCGTGAAGTCGGGGCACGCACGGGCCTACCTGGAGAAGATGCCCGTCGTCGGGCGCCTGGGATCCTGAGCTGTAGGGCAACTCCCATCGTCCGACGATGGCGCGATATGCCCAGTCAGGTCGATCGCAGTCACGCGTGAGGGTCAGGCGGTGTCCTTGGTCCCTGCTGCGGTCTCCTCGAACTCGCGAAGGCGACCGGTGAGCGTGATGAGTTCGGCATCCTCGAACGGGATGCGCCGGTCGTTGTACGGGGAGTCGAAGAGGCGATCCGGACCCATCACACCGTTCGCGGTGAGCTCCTCGATGATCGTCCGAACGAAGCGGATCTGATCCGCGGTGTAGCGGTTCTCGTCCAGAAAGTCGGCGAACGCCTCGGTGACCGCGGCATGGTCGAGGCCCACGAGCGAGCGGACGAACACGCCCAGACCGCCCTGCCTCTCGGCACACCAGACGATGTCGGCGCGCTGTCCGCCCGACGCGATGAGGAGCTGCTCGAGTGTCTCCAGGTCCTCGTCGGTCAGCGGCTTGTTGCGTCGCAGGCGCTGCAGGGCCATGTTGTCGTCGTGAGCACGAAGGTGCTCTGTGGCTCGCGCGCGGAACCGTTCGAGGTCGATTCCTGAGGTGACCCCGGGCAGGTCGACGTCTCGCGACCGGATCAACGTGTCCTCGAAGTCGGTGTAGACGGGGTTGCTGCTCGACCGTTCGATGAACCCGATCAGTCCCCGCAGCTTTCGTCGAGCAGCCTCCACCATCGGCACCATCACGTCCACCCACCACTCGTCGCCCGCGACGGCCCCGATGAGCTCCGCCTGGTCCTGGACCGCGGGGATGGTCATCAGGGACAGCAGCTTCTCGACCGTTCGCTGCACGGTGACGCGGATCCGTTCGGCGGTGTCGACGTCGCCGGTCACCTGGGCGAGGATGCGCCCGAGCATCAGCAGGTCGAAGCGCTTGGCCCCCTCGTCGACGTCCTGCTCCTGGGAGGGCAGCCCGGCCAGAGCCAAGGCCTCTTCGACCCGCTCATCGGTGAGGTCCTCCCAGGCCGACGGGTCGGAGAACGTTTCGGTCGCGGCTCGGTGGGGGCGTACCAGGATGTTGTCGGGATTCATGCCGGTGACGAAGGTACGCAGGGTCTCCGCGGTGTCCCGGCGGAGCTCGTCGCGCCCAGCGAAGTCTTCGGCGCGGTCGAGCTGGCGTACGAGTTCCACGCGGGTCTCGAACAGGCGCTGGCCCAGCGACCGCTGCACCGAGCCGGTCGACCCGGGCAGGTTCTGGCTGAAGTAGTCGAGGTTCCCGCAGAAGTCGAACACGAGGAAGTCCTGCTTGTGCTCTCCCGGGCCGAACAGGTCAGGGCACAGGCGCGTGCCGCGACCGATCATCTGCCAGAATTTCGACTTCGAGCGCACCAGCTTGAAGAAGACGAGGTTGACGACCTCGGGAATGTCGATGCCCGTGTCGAGCATGTCCACGCTGATCGCGATGTGCGGCTCGTGATCCGGCTGGCTGAACTCGTCGATGAGGGACGCCGCGTACGACTCGCCGTGGACGATCCGTCGGGCGAACGTGCCGCCGTACTCGGGCCAGTTGGCGTTGAACCGCTGTTCGATGAACTCGGCGTGCCGCATGTTCTTGGCGAAGATGATGGTCTTGCCGATGCGGTCACCGCCGGCGACCTTGTAGCCCTCCTCCATGAGGGTGCCGAGGACCTTGTCGACGGTGTCGGTGTTGAACAGCGAGCGGTTGATCTCCTCCGACGAGATGGCGTCGGGCGGCCCGTCCTCACCCCATTCGATCTCGTCCCAGGCGTCGCGCTCCTCCTCGGGCAGGTCCTCGTAGCGGATGCCGTCCCGCAGGAACAGCGTCCCGGTCGCAACGCCCCGCGGCGGCACGAGGTGGCCTTCGCGTACGGCCTCCTCGAGGTCGTACGCATCGGTCGGCATGCCGTCCTCGAGCCCGAAGAGGCGGTAGGTGTTGCGGTCGACTTCGTTCTTTGGGGTGGCGGTCTGGCCGACCAGCAGGGAGTCGAAGTAGCGGAAGATCGCGCCGTACTTGGCGTACACGGAACGGTGGGCCTCGTCGATGATGACGAGGTCGAAGTGGCCCGGGCTGAAGCGCCGGCCGTCCGCGGGTTCCTCGATGAGGTTCATCATCGTCTGGTAGGTCGACACGTAGACGCGACCGGTGGCCGTGCGGTCCTCGAGGAGGTTGACCACCGGCTCGTTGAGGAACGTCTGGAAGCTCCGGAAGGCCTGCTTGGCGAGCGCGGTGCGGTCGGCGAGAAAGAGGGTACGCGTCACCCAACCCGCCTTCATGAGCAGGTCGACGAGCGCGATGGCGGTGCGGGTCTTGCCGGTGCCGGTCGCCATGACGAGCAGGGCGCCGCGCCGGTGGTTCTCGAACGCCTCGCCGATCCGCTTGATGGCCTCCTGCTGGTAGCCCCGGTTGACGATCCTGTTGCTGATGGTCTGGGTTTCCAGCTGCCGGCGGTTCTGGCGTCGGCGTACCCATGTGCTGAGCTCGTCGCGGGTGGGGAAGCCCATCACCTCGCGCGGCGGGTAGCCCAGCGCGTCGTCCCAGATCCAGGTCTCGTACCCGTTGGTGTAGAAGATCACCGGCCGTTGCTGGAACTGGTCCTCGAGGCAGTCGGCGTACAGCTTGGCCTGCTGCTGGCCCTCGTGGGCGCTGCGGCTGGTGCGTTTGGCCTCGACCACCGCGAGCGGACGTCCGTCGTCACCCCACAGGACGTAGTCGACGTAGCCGACTCCCTGCTGGTTCGGCATTCCGCTGACCTCGAACTCGCGGTCGCGCGGCTGGTCGAGCTGCCAGCCGGACTCGGCCAGGAGTGCGTCGATGAGGTCGGTACGCGTGCGCGCCTCGTCGTAGTCGTGGGTGTCCGGCTGGGTCGCAGCCGCCTGTGCCGCCTCGATCTGGGCGCGGAGCTCTTCCAGCTCGCGGTCACGTTCGGCGGAGGTCTGGTCGAGGTGTTCCTGGTACGCGGCGTGTTGGCGGTCCAGCAGCGCCTGGACCTGGGCGCGGTTGAGCAGGGCGACCTGTCCCACGCGCTGGGGGTCGAAGGTTACCTGGGTGGGGATCTCGTCCGGCACCGTGGACTGGTGACGGGCCGCCCAGACCATGATGTGGTGAAGCTCCCGGAGGGACGACTCGGCCATCGCGGGCGTGACCGCGTCGCCGTGGGCGGCCTTGTTCCCGTTGAGCCGGACGAGCTTGAACTTGGGGCGGAGAGCGGCGCCGACCAGCTGGCGGAACTGGGAGCCGGACTCGAGGTCGGCGAGTCTGGTTCCGCGTCGTCGGAGGTTGCGTACGTCGTAGAGATGATTGACCAGGAGTTCCACCGCCACGCGGCTGTTCATGCAGGCACTGCGCGGATCCGTATGCATCAGTGCTTCCGCGCTCATGCAGGCATCCTGGATGTCCGTCCATCCAGTGGGGGCGAGGAAGGCGAAGTTCGACATGGCAGTCGCTCCTGGGGTTGCGGGCTCTGCAGGTCACTCTAGGGATGGCGGGGCCGTAGAAGTGCGAGGGCGTGAAATCTGTGGAAAGTCAGCCACGGATCACCCAGGGCTGATGTGCGTTGTCATCGTGCCGCTGTGTATTGTGTAGACACACCCCCGGTTGGCCTCGGCTGCCGGTTAGAGGGCCTCGTCATCGGCGGGGCCCTCGGAATTTTTCCAGGCTAAGGGCCTGCGGATCGTGCCTTTGGCGTCCTGAACCTCGTCGGGCAGCTGGCAAGCGACTGTGTCCGCGAGGGTGACCTGTCGCCGGATGGTCGGCTGGGTCTGCTTGAGCTGGTTGCTGGCTCTCTTGGGTTCCATGGGGGAGATGAGGGCGGTGTCCCGGTTCAAGTCATGGCGCACCATGTGCAGCGGTGTCACCAGATCGGAGTCATTGGTAAGGACCGCGTAAAGATGCGCGTCGTCTCGGTGGGCGTCCAGCAGGAGGTAGCTGGCGAGAGCGACATCAGAACCCTTCTCTTCGATCTTCTTCACCTTGACCGTCTTCGGGGTGCCATCCGGCAGCCACTCGGTCGGATGGCACTGCATCAACCGGCGGTCGATGCGAAAGTTCCCCAGATGGATGGTCGTCCGCGGCAACGTCGCGAGCGCACGAAGATAGGCCTGCTGGCGCTGCGGGGACTGGGCATCTGCGCCCGGAAGAGCCTTGATATGGGCCGTGAAGTAACGAACGCGATTGATCCGATACTCGGGGAGCAGGCGTTCGGACAGGACTTCAAGATCCAGCCACTTGGCTTCCGGGTGGTCTTCGAGGAGCCGGCGGTAGAGGTTGAATCCGTCGATGTATACGTTGGCCGTCGGCCGCTGGGCGCCTCGGTTGTCGGTCATGAGCGCAGCCCGTCACTGAAGGCCCGTGCCCGAAGACTGCCTGTGAGGTCGGCGAGTGCTCGCGCATTCAGCTCTGCTGTTTCCCTTTGGCGGTCGATCGCTTCCGCTTTGGCCGCAAACTCGCGTTGTTCGCTGTAGGGAACGTCAGGGATCATGAGGCCTAGCAGGTTCTCCTGACTGATGTTCTTCATGGAACCTCCGGTGCCGCCAGCCATGCGGGTGAGAGCTCGGCGAACCGGCGCTGATCCCAAAAGCGCGTGGTAGAAAACCGGCACGCTGTCCGGGGACCGCCATACGAATCGCCAGACCTTGTCCGGCAGCGCCAGGTTCGCGGGAGGTTTGCTCACGAGCGCTGACGCGCCCACGAGTGAGGCCGTGTTGGCACGGCTCATCAGCAGGTCGCCGTCCTTGATGAGATGGCTGGCTGGAGGAACGTAGTCCGGCGGAAGCGGTTTGGATTCGTCAGGCTTGAACACTCCCGTGGTGACAGCGCTGATCTTGATCACTCGATATGGGGAATCCGCAACAGCGTGGTCCGCCGCCAGACTCTTACCCGAGGCGAGTGTGGCCACCTCCCCCAGCGCGATCTGGCCGTAACGGCCGGAGTCGTTGAACTGGTGATCAAACTCGCTCTCCCGCAGACTCGCCCAGTTATCCAGAACGGCGCTACGGGTGGATTGCAAGGCATCCACCTTGTCGAGGATCGCGGCGATGCGGCGCTGTTCGCCGATGTCGCAGGGGAGGGGAATGCGGAAACCCAGCAGTGACTCCTCGCTGATTCGCTGGCGATTGGTTGCCCCGAGGCTCTTAATTCGAATGGCCTGTTGGAGTCGGCCCGACTTCAGGAAGTGCAGGAGGTAGGCGGGCTCCAGATCTTTACTGACATCGAAGACCGGGAAGTCCTTGGAGACGACTGCGCCATCGAGTTCTTCAGGGACAAGGGCAAATGCTCCGTTGCGCGCGTCGATCCGGGAGTAGATGAACTGGCCTTGACGGATGCGGTATCCGGTGAAGGGAGCCGGGGCCTTGCCTTCCTTGATCTGTCGGCGAACTGCGCCGCCGCACCGGAGGCGAAGCGTCACCAGAGTTTCGTTGTCTGGTCGCGTGAATTTCTCTGGCGTCCCGGCAAAGCTCAATACTTGGTGCAGTGGAACTTGGCTCACGAAAGAAGCCCCTTGAGTTCCGCGAGGCCCTGCTGGATCTCGGCCTCCATCGCCTCGATCTCGGTGATGATCTCCAGCGGCGGGCGATGCTCCTCCTCGGCGTACTGGATCTCCTGATACCGGTTGATGGACAGGTCATAGTTCTGATCGACGATCTCGGACTTCGGCACGCAGAACGACTGGTCGGTGCGGGCGCGCTGGCGCTCGGTGCCGTTCCGCTCCTTCCAGCGCTCGAGGACGTCCGGCAGATCGTTGGCCTCGATGGGATTCCGCTTGTCGTCGAGGGAGAAACCATCGGCGCGTACATCGTAGAACCACACGTGATCCGTCCCGCCGACGCCGGTCTTGGTGAAGAACAGAATGGCGGTGGACACCCCGGCGTACGGCTTGAACACGCCGGACGGCAGCTTCACGATCGCGTCGAGCTTGTGGTCCTCGACGAGCGACTTCCGCAGCTCCTTGTGGGCCTTGGTGGACCCGAAGAGGACGCCGTCGGGGACGATCACCGCGGCGCGACCACCCATCTGCAACAACCGGATGAACAGCGCCAGGAACAGCAACTCGGTCTTCTTCGTCTTCACGACGCGCAGCAGGTCCTGCGACGTGGTCTCAAAGTCCAGCGAACCAGCGAACGGCGGGTTCGCGAGAATGAGCGAGTACGACGCGGAGTCACCCACCGCACCGTCCGACAGGGAGTCGCGGTAGCGGATGTCGGGCCGCTCGATGCCGTGGAGCAGCATGTTCATGCTGCCGATCCGCAGCATCGTTGAGTCGAAGTCGTAGCCATGGAACATCGAGCCGTGGAAGTGCTGGCGCTGGGTGGGCGACATGCGTTCCAGCGGGAACCGCTCGCGGATGGACTCCGACGCCGCCACGAGGAAGCCCGCGGTGCCACAGGCGGGATCGCAGATTCGGTCCTCGGGGCCCGGATTCATGAGGGAGACCATTAGCTCGATGATGTGGCGTGGCGTACGGAACTGGCCGTTCACACCGGACGAGGCGATCTTCGACAGCAGGTACTCGTACAGGTCGCCGTTGGTGTCGCGGTCGTCCATCGGAAGGTCGTTGACCATGTCGACGACCTTGCTGAGCAGCTCTTGCTTCTGGATTGTGAACCGGGCGTCCCGCATGTGCTCGGAGTAGGTCGAGTCGTCACCGGAGGGCGACTGCCCGAGCGCGCGCAGCCACGGGAAGACCTCGTCGCGTACGCGCTCCAGCATCTCCTTCGCCGGCAGATCCTTGAAATCACTCCACCGGAGGTGCTCCTGACCCGGCAGGAACCGGGGGTTCTGGATCGGGGTCCGCGTGATGTTGGCCTGGCGCTCTGCGGCCGTCTGCTGCGCGTCGAGCCGGCGCAGGAACAGCAGGTAGGTGATTTGTTCGATGACCTCCAGCGGGTTCGAGATGCCGCCCGACCAGAAGGCGTCCCAGATGCGGTCGATCTTGCTGCGCAGTTCCCCGGTGATCACGAGGGCGACCCTATCCGGGACCGTGCCTGCGCGTGTTCGCCCGCGGTGGAAAGATGGGCTCCGAACCGGAACCACTGGAGGAACGATGACGGAATTCGTGTACGAGGACCTGCTGCCGATCGGCGAGGACAAGACCCCTTACCGCAAGCTCACCGACGAGGGCGTCTCGACCGTCGAGGGCCCGGACGGGCGTACGTTCCTCAAGGTCGAGCCGTCCGCGCTGCAGCTGCTGGCCGAGACGGCGATGCACGACATCGCCCACTACCTGCGCCCGGCCCACCTCGCGCAGCTGAAGAAGATCATGGACGACCCCGAGGCCTCCAACAACGACAAGTTCGTGGCCCTCGACCTGCTCAAGAACGCCAACATCGCCGCGGGCGGCGTACTCCCGATGTGCCAGGACACCGGCACCGCGATCGTCATGGGCAAGCGCGGCCAGCACGTGCTCACCGAGGGCGTCGACGAGGAGCCGCTGGCCCACGGCGTGTTCGACGCGTACACCAAGCTCAACCTGCGCTACTCGCAGAACGCTCCGGTCACGTTCTTCGAGGAGAAGAACACCGGCTGCAACCTTCCGGCGCAGATCGAGCTGTACGCCGACACCATCAAGGGCCACGAGAACTCCTACAAGTTCCTGTTCATGGCCAAGGGCGGCGGGTCGGCGAACAAGTCGTACCTGTACCAGGAGACGAAGGCGATCCTGAACCCCGACAAGATCATGTCCTTCCTCGAGGAGAAGATCCGCTCGCTCGGCACCGCGGCCTGCCCGCCGTACCACTTGGCGATCGTTGTCGGCGGCACGTCGGCGGAGTTCGCGCTGAAGACGGCGAAGTACGCGTCGGCGAAATACCTCGACGAGCTGCCCACCACGGGCAACGCACAGACCGGCCGCGGCTTCCGTGACCTGGAGATGGAGGAGAAGGTCCTCGAGCTGACGCGCCAGCTGGGTATCGGGGCGCAGTTCGGCGGCAAGTACTTCTGCCACGACGTACGCGTCGTCCGCCTGCCCCGCCACGGCGCCTCGCTGCCCGTCGCCATCGCCGTCTCGTGCTCGGCCGACCGCCAGTGCCTCGGCAAGATCACCCCCGAGGGCGTGTTCATCGAGCAGCTGGAGTTCGAGCCCGCGCAGTACATGCCCGACCACGTGCCCGCCGACATGGACGAGGAGTCGGCCGGCGTCTCGGGCACCGGCAAGGGTGCCGCGGTGAAGATCGACCTGAACAAGCCGATGAAGGACGTGCTCGCCGAGCTCACCCAGCACCCGGTGAAGACGCGTCTGTCGCTGACCGGCACGCTGATCGTGGCCCGCGACATCGCCCACGCCAAGATCAAGGAGCGCCTGGACGCCGGCGAGGAGATGCCGCAGTACATGAAGGACCACCCCGTCTACTACGCCGGCCCGGCGAAGACGCCCGAGGGCATGGCGTCCGGCTCGTTCGGCCCGACCACGGCCGGCCGCATGGACTCCTACGTCGACCAGTTCCAGGCCGCGGGCGGCTCGATGGTGATGCTGGCCAAGGGCAACCGCTCCAAGCAGGTCACCGACGCCTGCAACGCCCACGGCGGCTTCTACCTCGGCTCGATCGGCGGCCCGGCCGCGCGACTGGCCCAGGACTGCATCAAGAAGGTCGAGATCGTCGAGTACGAGGAGCTCGGCATGGAGGCCGTCTGGAAGATCGAGGTCGAGGACTTCCCGGCGTTCATCGTCGTCGACGACAAGGGCAACGACTTCTTCGCCGACGTCAACAAGCCCATCGCCCTCACGATCAGCACGCGTCCCGATCTCGACTCGGCCCCCGCCGAGGTTGGGTCGTACGACAACGCCCGGGGCGAGGGTCGCTGACCCCGCTCTCCGGGCGAGCGAAGCGAGAAGAGGAGCCATGACACAACGCGTCGAAGCACGCCCACTCCTGCCGCGGGCCGCGAAGCTCTGCGGCGACGTGATCGCCCGCATCCCCGACGGGGCGTGGGACGACCCGTCGCCGTGCGAGGGGTGGAGCGTGCGCGACGTGGTCAACCACGTCACCGCCGAACACCTGTGGGCGCCACGCCTGCTGGCTGGCGAGACGATGGAGCAGGTGGGCGACGCGTACGACGGCGACGTCCTGGGCGAGGCGCCGGTGTCGGCGTGGCAGGCGGCGATCACCGAGTCGCTGGCCTCGTGGCTGGTCGTCAACGACGACGACCGCGAGATCGGCATGTCGTACGGGCCGTGCACGGTGGGGGAGTACGCCTGCCAGATGCTCGTCGACCTGACCGTCCACGCATGGGACATCGCCACGGGCGCGGGGATCGACGTAGAGCTCGACCCGGTGTGCGTGCAGGCGTGCCGGGCGTACGAGGGCCCGCGGGTGGAGGCCGGGGGCGTCGAGAGCATCTTCGCGCCGCCCCGCGAGCCGCGCTCCAATGATCCGGCCGATCGCCTCCTGGCTATGGTGGGGCGCGCCTGACCTGCCGATCGCGCCTGACCTGCCGATCGAGCCCGATAGGAACATCTTCGGTCGTCTAGCAATCCAACGATCGTGGGCCAGACAGTCCAATCGGCCCCCCGTGGGGACACGGCCCGACCGCTGGTTACGCTCGCGTCAGGCCCGCTCGACCGACTGGAACCGCATGGCCACCGTGCCGGCTGACGCCACCTTGCCCGCTCGATCGACACCGTGACCGTCCGGGAGCCGGTCCGCACCCTCACCGTCAACAACGCCCTCGGCGCTGTCGCGGCGGTCTTCGTCTCCGTCATCCTCCACGAGTACGCCCACGAGCAAGAGACTTGCTGCCTCCGGCAAGTGGCTGATGGGGTTAACCCATGGATGAGCTCCAGCGGCAGATCAGCCCGCTGCTCGATTTCGACGAGAACCGGGCGGCCTTCATCGTGCCAAGTGACGTCAGGACCCAGATGGACGTTCCCCGCGCCTGCGTCCTGACCTGGTTCCATGACGCAGTTGCTCGCGTGGTCGATCGTCTGGGCGGCCGGCAGGTCGTGGAGAACCGGTGGGAGGACGGGCCGCACCCGCTGTATGAGGTGCAGGTCGGGGGCCAGCGCGTGGGCCTCGTCCCCATGCCCGTCACGGGACCCGCGTCGGGAAGCCTCGTCGAGGAGATGATCGCCTTCGGCTGTCGCTCCTTCGTCGCCTGCGGCGGGGCCGGGAGCCTGCGCAAGGACCTCACGGTCGGGCACCTGATCCTGACGACCTCAGCGTTGCGTGACGAAGGCCTGTCGCATCACTATCTGCCGCCGGGCCGCATCGTTGATGCGGATGCCGACGCGGTCTCAGCGCTGCGCGACGTGTTGTCCGAGCACGGCATCGCCTTTGTCGAAGGCCGAACGTGGACGACCGATGCCTTCTTCCGTGAGACCCCGGACAAGATCGCGCGTCGCCGGGACGAGGGCTGCATCTCGGTGGAGATGGAGGCCGCGTCCATCGCGGCCGTTGCCCGGTTCCGAGGTCGGCCACTGGCCCAGCTCCTCTATGCCGGCGACGATCTCAGCGGCGAGGACTGGGACCAGCGCAACTGGAGGAACCAGCATGAAGTCCGCGACAACATGCTCGAGCTGGCCATAGGCGCAGCGCTGCGAATCGACGAACAGGCCGCCCATGACGCGCCAGACGCTCGACCGTTGTGACATCCGCTTCTGCCGCTACTCGGGTTTCCCAGGCCCCACTCCTGAGGGCGATTATTGTGCGCTGACTCGAAAGATCGCGCGAGTGACGGGGGAGCGATCCCCAAGTGTGTGAGCATCCGACTCTGCCGATGAGCGCGCGTCCTCGGGGGCAGAGGCACAGGGGCCTCATCCTTGGTAGAGCCAGATCCAGTTGCCATCTGGATCGGTGACTGCACTCGCGGGGCATCCCGTCGGCGTCCATGATCGGTACTGTTTCGGTCGCCACGACTAAGAGAGTCTGGTGATGGATGGTGTCGAGGTCTGGGACGAGCAGGCCGAGGGTGCTGCGGCCGGGGCAGTCGAAGTCGGGCTCGGAGGCCCGGCAGGCGTGCCGGGCGTACGAGGGCCCGCGGGTGGAGGCCGGCGGCGTGGCGGGCATCTTCGCGCCCCCGCGTACGCCGCGCTCCGACGCGCCGGTCGACCGCCTGCTGGCGATGGTGGGCCGCGGCTGAGCGTTCGCGCGGAACATCCGCGCCGGTCGGGCGATCCAACCATCGAGGCCGCACGAGCCGACGGGCCGGGGGTGAACCGGACCGGTGGTTACGCTCGCCGCGTCACGCTCGCCCGACCGCATCGCCCGACCCACAGGAGTCCGTTATGGCCACCGTCCCCGCCGACGCCGTCATGCCCGCCCCGTCCGACACCGCGACAGGCCACGAGTCGGTCCGCACCCTCACCGTCCGCAACACTCTCGCCGCCGTCGCGGCGGTCTTCATCTCCGTCATCCTCCACGAGTACGCCCACGCCGTCGCCCAGGTCTCCCTCGGTGTCGGCGCCCGGGTGCGCGCCATCGACAGCTCGCCGCTGCGCGAGCTCGGCCCCGCCGCCCACGCGCTGACCGCGTCGGCGGGCCCGCTGTTCTCCATCGTGTTCGGGGCCGCCGTGTTCTTCGGCACGCGCGGGCTCGCGCAGGGCTTCGGCCGCCTGCTCGGCACGTGGGTCGGGCTGGCGTCGATGCAGAACTTCTTCGGCTACCTGATGATCAGCCCCATCCCGGGCGGCGACACCGCGGTCGTCATCGAGGGCCTGGGCCTGCCGTCCTTGGTGGCGTTCGTGCTCATCCCGATCGGCGTGGCCGGCATGTTCTGGCTCGCCACGCTCATGGGTCGCGAGGCCGGGCGCCACGCACCCGACATCGGCCGCTGGCGCGCGATCTGCTTCTACTCCTGGATCGCCGCGACCCTGGCGATCGCCGTGGTCTACCTCGTGTTCGCGCTGGTCATCGGCTACCCGGCCAAGATCCTGCCGCTGGTGGTCGCCGGTCCCGCGACGGCGCTGGTGTTCGCGCCCATGGGCGTGCCGTACGCGAAGAGGCACGACCACGGCGGGCCGGCGTTCCGGACCGGCTCGACCGCGCTGTGCGCCGCCGTGGCGGGCCTCGCGCTTGTCGTCGTGGCGTACCACGCCTTCGCCGGCGTCACCCTCGGCTGACCTCGATGAGATCGTCTGCGCCCCTCTAGGCCCAGCGCTAGAGCGGCGCAGACGCGTTGATCGTCAGGGGCGTACGAGCACCTTGATCGCGCGCCGCTCGTCCATGGCAGCGTACGCCTCGGCGACCTCGGCGAGGGGGAGCTCGAGGTCGAAGACCCGGCCCGGTTCGATCCGTCCCGAAAGGACGCGCTCGAGCAGATCGGGTAGGTAGGCGCGCGCGGGCGCGATGCCGCCGCGCAGGCCCACGTTGCGCCAGAACATGTGGGTCTGGTCGATGTCGGTGACGTGGGGTAGGCCGACCCAGCCGACCTGCCCGCCGGGTCGGGCGCACTGGAGAGCCTGGTCGACGGAGTCGTGGGTGCCGACACACTCCAGGACGCAGTCGACGCCGATGCCGCCGGTCATCTCGCGGACCCTGGCGATGCCCTCGTCGCCGCGCTCGGCCACGACGTCGGTGGCGCCGAACTCGCGGGCGAGCCGCTGGCGGGGCTCGTGACGGCTCATGGCGATGATGCGGGAGGCGCCGAGTTCGCGCGCAGCGAGGACGCCGCACAGGCCGACCGCACCGTCACCCACGACCGCGACGGTCGAGCCCTCGCCTACGCCGGCGGACACGGCGGCGTGCCAGCCGGTGGCCATGACGTCGGACAGCGCGAGCAGGCTCGGCACCAGGTCGGGGTCCGGGATCTCGGGCGTCGCGAGCAGCGTGCCGTCGGCGTTCGGGACGCGGATCATCTCGGCCTGGCAGCCGTCGTAGCCGCCGCCGTTGAGGCAGTTGGCGTGCATGCCGGTCAGGCATACCGGGCAGGTGTTGTCGCTGTGCAGGAACCCGCCCACGACGAACTGGCCCTCGCGGACGGTTGTCACGTCGGCGCCGACCTGCTCGACGATCCCGACGTACTCGTGGCCGATGGGCGTCGGCTTCGCCACCTCGGCGACGCCGCGGTAGCGCCACAGGTCGGAGCCGCAGACGCACGCGGCGACGGTGCGGATCACCGCGTCGGTGGGTTCGACGACGGTGGGATCGGGGCGGTCCTCGACGCGGATGTCGTGAGGGCCGTGGATGACGGTGGCTCGCATGATTCCTCCTGCTGTGTGGTCCCTTCCATCCTGCACCCATGGCGCGACCCCGCTGCGCGACAACAGGCCGAAAGCGCCTTGACAGGCCGGCCAACGCCTGTTGTGGCACTTTCGGCCTGTCGTGGCGGCTGCGCTGCGGCGCTGACCGGTCCCCCGCCCGCGCGGCGGGGCGCGGTGGGACACTGGCCCTCATGCAGACCAAGCCGTGCGTGCTGTTCGTGTGCGTGAAGAACGGGGGCAAGTCCCAGATGGCGGCGGCGCTGATGCGCCAGCTCGCCGGCAACCGGATCGAGGTCCACTCCGCGGGGACGAACCCGGGCTCCCACCTCAACTCCGACTCTGTGGCGAGCCTGCGCGAGGTCGGCGCGTCGGTCGATGGCGAGTACTGCAAGCCGATCGACCCCGACCTGCTGGCCCGCGCCGACCGCGTCGTCGTCCTGGGCCGCGAGGCGAAGGTCGACCCGGTGCCGGGCATGCGCGGCATCATCGAGACCTGGGACACCGACGAGCCCAGCGAGCGCGGCATCGACGGGGCGGACCGCATGCGGATCATCCGCGACGACATCTCGGCCCGCGTACGCCACCTCGAGGTGAAGCTGACCGGCGACTGACGCCGCGGCCAGCTCGGACGCTCGTCCGGGCCGCGTGGGGCCCGGAAATCTCCGCCGGAATCATCCGTCGAACAAGTCGTTCCCCTGGGCGCATCGGCGACCTAACTTCGAGTCGTCGCCCTATCCGCCGCCCCAGGAGAACCCGCCATGAAGCGCGTCACCAAGGTCGTCCTCGCCGCCACCGCGGCCACCGTCGTCGCCGGTGGCACGGTTGCCGCCCTTCCCTCCGCCGAGGCTGCCAACGGTGCCGGCACTGTGGCCACGGTGGGCTACTCCCTCGCCGTGAACTCCCAGCCGCGTACGGGTACGCGCGTCAGTTGGTTGCGCCCCGGCGAGCGCATCACCATCGAGTGCCAGGTCGATGGCCAGGCCGTCGATGGCCGCTGGGGCCGCACCACCCTGTGGAACAAGGTGCCGGGCCGCGGCTTCGTGTCCGACGGCTGGATCGACACCGGCACGAACGGTCGCCTGGCGGGCGTGCCCGACTGCAACGCCCGCACCACCGCCACCAAGAAGCGCCAGGTCGCGCGCGTCGGCAAGGGCGTCATCGCCACGGGCGGCGTACCGCTGTCGGTCAACCCGCAGCCCCGCCTGAACGTCGCCCGCACCGGCTGGGCCCAGCCCGGCGAGCGCATCGACATCGAGTGCCAGGTGCAGGGCGACTGGGGCGACGGCCGCTGGGGGCGCACGAACCTGTGGGACCGCATCCCGGGCCGCGGCTACGTCTCCGACGGCTGGGTCGACACCGGCACGAACGGCCGGCTGAAAGGTGTCCCCACCTGCACCGACGCGCCGGCCCGGCCGACCACGGCGCCGCGGCCCACCACGCCGCCCCAGCCGCGACAGGGCTACCAGTACCCCTTCACCGGCCAGTTCTATCTGCCGTTCGCCAACGGTGCCTCCTACCCGATCACCCAGGGCCCGTTCTCCAGCGACCCGAGCTGGAGCCACAGCGCCGCGAACGCGACGCTCGGCCCCTACAACAAGCACGCCATCGACTTCGGTACGCCGGTCGGCACGCGCCTGCTGGCCACCGGCCCCGGAGTCATCCGCACCGCCGGGTGGGACAACTACGGCTACGGCTACAAGGTCGTCATCGACCACGGCAACGACCGCTGCACCGTGATGGGTCACCTGAGCCGCGTCGACGTCAAGGCCGGTGACAGGGTCGTCGTCGGCGACCAGGTCGGCCTGTCGGGCAACACCGGCAACTCGACCGGCCCCCACCTCCACTGGGGCGTCGTGCGTTGCTCCAATGGCCTGTCGCTCGAGATCCCCAGGACCGTCGAGAACGGCACGTCCTACGGCGTCGGCGCCATCGCGACCTCTCGCAACCCTGGTCGGTGACCGACCCCTGCAGTGGCCTCGGATCCTCGGATCCGGGGCCACGCCGCGTTCACGGGAGAACCGTGTGGGAGGGCTTCGGGGCCGGGGATTCTCCGTATCGGCCGTTCTGGGAACCGCCCGGCGGGTGACGCGCCACGCCGCCCGCAGGTGAACACCGGGTGAACAAATCGACTTATATCGACCCCGACTAGGTTTTCCGCCGGCGGGGGCGTAGTCTGAAGTCGTTGCTCGGTACTTGATACTTAGCGGTAGCAGTTCGGGAACACCCCAGCGGTTCTTCATCCAGAAGGCGTTTGCGAGCAACAGGAGCAAGTCATCCGACTCCTCCAGACCCTTTTGAAAGAGGAACAATCATGGCTACTGGCACTGTGAAGTGGTTCAACGCTGACAAGGGCTTCGGCTTCATCCAGCCCGACGACAACTCCGCCGACGTGTTCGCCCACTTCTCGGCGATCAACTCCACCGGTTACCGTTCGCTGAACGAGAACGACAAGGTCGAGTACGACGTCGAGCAGGGCCCGAAGGGCCTGCAGGCGAGCAACATCACCGTCATCAACTGACGTACTGATCTCACGAACCGCCGTCCCGGTCTCCGGGGCGGCGGTTCTGCGTTTCCCGGGGTGGGAGCCACAACAGGGCCGGAAACTTCACCACAGGTGGTGCAACTCCTGTTGTGGAGTCTTCGGCCTGTCGTACGCGGGGGCCTGTCGCCGCCTGGGTCGGAGGTTCAGCTCCGGGGTCAGAGCCTCAGTTCCATCCACTCGACGTCGATCCAGCGGCCGAACTTCCGCCCGGCCTCGCTCCAGCGCCCCACCGAACGGAACCCCAGCTTCCGGTGCAGCGCGACGGACGCCTCGTTGGGCAGGGAGATGCACGCGTACGCGCGGTGTACCCCCTGCAGCCGGTCGAACAGCGCCGCGTACAGCTGGCGACCGATGCCGCGCCCCGTGCACTCGGCCGACAGATAGACCGACACTTCGACCGAGGCGTCGTACGCCTCCAGGTGGCGCGCCGGACCCGAGGACGCGTAGCCCAGCAGCGACCCGTCGTCGTCGATCGCGACCAGGCACTGGTGGGGGCCGTCCGGCGCGAACCGGGCGAACCACTCCTCGCGGTCAGCGACCGTCAGCGGGGTGATCGCGAATGTGGCGATCGTCTCGAGGACGTAGTGGTTGTACAGCTCGACGATGGCGGGCAGGTCTTCGCGCGTGGCTGGCCGGATCATGCGCCCACGATATGGCCGCTGATGTGCGTGACGGATGGCACGCCGATGCACGAGACTGGGCGGACACGACGAAGGGGGCGACGTGGTCCGACGGAGCGGTCTCGCACCGGCCAGGGTGGAGCGCCAGCTCGCCCGGGCCGCCGAGGCCATCGAGCAGGCGACCGGCGAGCGGCCAGCCGTCCCGCAGCGCGACCACGCCCCCGACGGCGAGCCGTTCTGGGAGCTCGCCGACGACGTGCTCCACTACACGCTGCTCGACCACGGCCGCATGGTGTGGCGCTGGGAGACGCGCGAGGTCGGCACATTGACGTTCTGGGCGCTGCGTGACTCGACCTACCAGCTCGCCCGGCGGTGGGAGGAGCGTACGCGGTTGCCCGGCGAGGGCTACCGCGACGACGCGGCGCGCGACCGGTGGGCCTACCTCATGGAGCTCGGTCAAGAGTCGTGGCTGGAGCGGCACCTGCGCTGGTTGGACGCGTCCGACCGCTCGGGGTTCGTCGGCTGGCCCAACCCCGCCGAGGTCGTGACCGTCATCGACGAGCTCGCCGGCCGGCTCGCCCGTGACGCGGGGCAGCCACACGGCTACCTGCCGGGGGTCATCGCCCGCGACGACGCCCAGCCGTGGATCGAGACCCACGGCGACGAACTCAACTACCGCGTACGCGCCGGTGACCGCGACCTGCGCGACGACCGGACGACCGACATCACCGAGCTGTTGTTCTGGGTGTTCGAGCCGGTCACGCGCGAGATGGCGCGTGCGGCCAACCCGGGCGCGGAGTGGCGTACGCGCTGGGCCGAGCTGATGGGGCTGGTCAACCCGCAGTGGCGGGAGATGATCGCCTCCCTGCGCTGACAGGGGGTCAGGGTGCGGGGACGACTCGGTCGAGCCAGTAGTCGAGGGTGGCCACGACCCGCTCGGGATCGGCGGCACCCACGAGCAGGCCCTGGGCAGCCGAGCTCGTCAGGGCCCACAGTGTCCTCGCCTCGTGGTGGGGGTCGATGCCCTCGCCCGCCGCACCCCGCGCGGCGGCCGCCGAGATCAGGCCGGCGAAGAAGTCCGTCAGCCCCGCGACGCCCGCGGCGGAGGTGGGGTCGCCGCCAACGGCCAGGCCCAGGAAGGCGATCTCGGCGAGGGACTCCCTGCGACGCTCGTCGTCCATCGGGATGCCCGAGAGCGCCGCAGCGCGCAGGATGTCGCGCTCCGAGGGCGGGTGTCCGAGCCCCATCAGCGCGGCCCGCGTGCGGGACTCGCGCCGGCGCCCCAACTCGGCCGTTGCCGCGGCGAGCATCGCCTGCTGGTTGGGGAAGTAGTGCTGCACGGCGCCCAGGGACAGCCCCATGGCTGCCGCAACCGCGCGCATGCTCGCGCCCGGTATGCCGCGGGACGCCGCACTCCGGATCACCTCGTTCGCGATGTCACGTCGACGTGCGTCGTGGTCGACCACCTTCGGCATGGGCCCTCCTTCCTGGGACATTCTCTTCCATGTATTATCAGTCACATGACTGGTGAAGGTGGGTGCCGCCGGTGGCGCACATGGACGCGACGGATCGCGATCGGCGCGGTGTCCCTCGCGCTGGTCGCACCGGGAGGAGTGGCCGGATGGCTCGCCTGGGAGCACTCGGCGCTCGACCGGGCCACCGACGCGGCGCGCTCGGCGGGCTACGTCGAGAAGGACGCGCGGGTCGACGGGGCGGTGGTCCACTACGCGGAGGGCCCCGCGAACGGCAGGCCGCCGCTCCTGCTGATCCACGGCCAGAGCGGCGACTGGCGGGCGTACGGGTCGGTCATGCCCGAGCTGGCGAAGGACTTCCACGTCTACGTCGTCGACGTCTTCGGGCACGGCCGGTCCGACCACGATCCGGCCCTGTACTCGGTGGTGGCCCACGGCGAGAAGCTCGCCGGGTTCATGCGCGAGGTCATCGGTGAGCCGGCGTACGTCTCAGGGCACTCGTCGGGCGGCGTGCTCGCGAGCTGGCTGGCGGGCCACGCGCAGCCGCAGGTACGCGGCACGCTGCTGGAGGACCCCCCGCTGTTCACCACGACCCTGCCGCGCGCCGCGACGACGTGGAACTACGTCGACCTCGCGACCAGCTGCCACGACTACCTCGCGTCGGGCTCGACGGACTGGGCCGCGTACCAGTGGGAGCACCAGCGCATGTGGCGGTTCTTCAAGGGCGGGGAGAAATCGTTCATCGACGAGGGGCTGCGCCAGCACGCGAAGAATCCCAACAAGCCCATCAGTGTCTGGTTCGCGCCGCAGTTCGACCGCGGCAACGCGATGATGCAGCACTACGACCCACGCTTCGGTGACACGTTCTACACCGGCACGTGGAACGACGGTTTCGACGAGGAGGCGACGCTGAAGGCCATCAAGGGGCCCACGGTGCTGGTCCACACGAAGGTGGCCCACGACGACCAGGGCATCCTCATGGCGGCCATGGGGTACGAGGAGGCGGAGCGGGCCCGCTCACTCATCCCCGGTGTGAGGTTCGTCAAGGTCGAGACCGGGCACGAGTTCCACCAGGAGGACCCGAAGAGGTTCGTCGCGCTGCTGCGCGAGCTTGCCGCGCGCTGACGGTCAGAGGATCCCGAGCAGGCCCTTCACGACCGCGACCACGCCGCCGACCCCGGCGAGGGTGAGCGCGAGGGCGCGGGCCTGGTCGGGGCGTACGCGGGCCGACAGCCGGCCACCCAGCCACGCCCCTGTCAGCACGACCGCCACCACGGCGGGCAGGACCCACCAGGGCGGAAGTCCGGCGAGACCGTTCGGTGACATGGCCGTCTTCAGCGCGACCGACAACGCGCCCATGGACATGAACGTCGGCTGGAGGGTTGCGGCGAACGACTTCTGGTCCCAGCGGCTGGCGCGTGCGTAGACGACCATGGCTGGTGCGGCGACACCGGCGGTGGTGTTGAACAGGCCGCCGACCAGGCCCGCCGTGGCCAGCGGTACGCGGCCGCGTACCTCCGGCAGGTCCGGCAGCGCCACCGATGTGAGGAGCGCCACCAGGACGACGCCGCCGATGATCAGCTGCAGCCAGGCGGCGGGCAGCTCGTGGACCAGCCACGCGCCCGCGACCGCGCCCGGCACCGCAGCCGCGATGATCCAGCGGAACCGGCCCCAGTCGACGTCGCGCAGCACCGTCAGCATGATGAGGAACCCCGACACGGTCGCGACGGCGTTCGTGACGAGTACGCCGTGGGCGGGCCCCAGCAGCACCGACAGCGTCGGCGCCACGACCAGGCCCACACCCGTGCCCGAGACGCGCTGCAGCGTCGCTCCGACGAGCACGGCCAGTGCCGCGACGAGCAACAGGGTCACCCGTCCATCATGCCGTGTGCCCCATCCGCTCTGCGGGTCAGTCTCCGCCGCCACCGCCGTCGCCGCCCCCGTCTCCGCCGCCGTCGCCGCCCGCGTCTCCCACGTCTGAGGCGAAGTCGCCGATGCCGTCGGCGAGGTCGCCGAGGGCGTCGCCGAAGCCGGCCATGGCCTCACCGAAGCCGTCGAACGACAGGTCTTCGAGGCTGCCGAAGTCGCCGTACCAGGCCAGATCCGTCGCCCACACCGACACCATCTGGGGGTCGGCCATGGCGGCGGCCTCCTGGAAGGCCTTCACCCACTCAGCGGTGATCCCGTACGCGACGGCCCACGGCAGGTAGCGGCTGAACAGCCCGGCGCCGGCCTCGAACC
The DNA here is from genome assembly GCF_054780035.1 of Mariniluteicoccus endophyticus. Lineage (NCBI taxonomy): Bacteria > Bacillati > Actinomycetota > Actinomycetes > Propionibacteriales > Propionibacteriaceae > Mariniluteicoccus > Mariniluteicoccus endophyticus. The sequence continues at coordinate 69,719 of NZ_BAAGXC010000035.1, forward strand.
GCAGCCGGTTGCCGTCGGCGGTGGCGAGGAACTCGCGGAAGCCCGCAGACTGGTAGCGAAGGGCGGTGCCCAGGGCCGAGCGCTCGCGGTTGCCGATCATCGAGAACCGACCGCGGTTGGGATACCAGGCGTGGTGCTGCGGGTCGTTGTCCATGTCGGCGCGAAGCCGGGGGAGCGCCCCGGAGATCGCTGGCTTGAGCTCGGTGAGCGTGGCGGGGCGGCCGAGCGCGGCGAGTGCCTGCAGCAGCACGGCGCGATAGGTGCCGACCTCCTGCTCCGTGGCCTGGCGGCGCAGCGTGACGAGCCACTGCGGCTTGGGGCTGCCGAGAAGGCCGCGGCCCTGGGGTTCGACGCGCCGCAGGTGGACGAACCCGTCGACAGCCAGCGCGACCATCGCCGCGGCGATGTCGGTGGACGCCATCTTCGCCTGCGTCAGCGTGCCGACCTCCTCGGGGCGTACGCCCTGCGGCGGCTCGAACCGCACCGCGACGACGACGCCGGTGTCGGCGGACGTCGCCTTGCGCGTGGGCGCCTCGAGCGCGCGTGGCGGGATGACGCCCGGCGGGACCTCCGCGTACACGTGGTCGTGGCGGCTGATGAGCCGCCTGCCCGTGCCGCCGCCGGTGAGTCCGCGCGAGACGATCAACCCGATGATCACCATGACGGCGATCACGAGGAACGTTGTCATGTCCGCCCTTTCGTTGCCTACAGGAGAGTAGGGCCCGCCGGTCAGCGCAGCAGGACCCGCACCATCGCCCCGTACGCCGCCCGCACCACGAGCCCGACGGCCGGGTCGAGCGCGGCGGGGATGCCGCGTACGCCGAGCTCCTGCGTCCACTCGACCACGGTGGGCGGGCCGGGGCGGACGTCGATCGTCGTGCCGCCGGTGATGAACCGGCCCACCTTGTCGAAGCGGGCGTGCGTCGGGCCCAGCGCGCGGACGACCATCACGTCGTCGAAGCCGACCGGCCCGAGCGCGGTGCGGGCGGTGAACCGCGTCCCGATCTCCAGCGGGCCCGACCGATCGATGCGCGTGAGCGGCACGAACCGCTCGTGGAGCGCCAGGTCGGTGAGACGCGCGAGGGCGTCCTCGGGGCTGCGTCGGGTGCGGACGTGCAGCGTGACGCGAGCCATGGAGCCATCGTCGCATAATTGCTCTGGGCGTGGACCACGACGACTCGTGTCGACGGCGCTCGAAAACTGGCTCTTCACAATCCAGGTTGTGGCGGTGGGGTTAGCGAGATGGGCGCGTCGTGGTGTTGGACATGTTGGGCGGTGCGCTCAATGGCGGCCACGATGGTGTCAAGAGGCGCGCCGCTCGGTCAATCCAGTCGCTCGCCGGGTGTGCCAACCGGGCGCGGCACGACGGGGCAGCGCCAGCTCGCTACCTGTCTCCGGCTCGTGCGACGGTCGGCTCGGCCCATGCCGCGATAATGGGCACTACCGATAACCAACCGGTTGCCACGATGCGCGATGCTGGGTCGTATGAGCAACAGCGCACCGCCTTGGGTCAGAGCGCGAGGGATGGGTCGGCTTCTAGCCCAGGAAACGAACATCTCGGATGTCATCCAGTTCCTCAGCGACCGTGACCCGTCACCGTGGGCGGACCTCGTCGGCTTCGTGCCCGACACTGTCAGTCGCGAGGCACGCGAGGCCAACCACGCCGACCTGCTCTTGTCCAGTGACGTGCGAAGTGCGGTCATCGAGGTCAAGCTCGGGCACGACATGGGTGCGGAGCAGCAGCAGAAGTACGAGGCTCTCGCTTCTGAACCCGACCTCTATCTGGCGGCGCTGAGCTTCGACGCCGGGAGGATCGACGCCGACGCCGGGCGCTGGAGCTTCCTCACGTTGAGCGACCTTGTCGCTGCGTGGCAGGACGTCAGCGACGAGTCCGCACGGGCCCTCGCGCGCGAAGCGACGGCCGTCCTTCGCAGCTGGGACCACGCGATCGCCAGCGTGTTCGCCGACCGGGACGCCGACGAATCGCAGCCGCTAGCTTCTCTCGACCAGAAGTTCCTCGCGCGGGTTGTCACCCGTCGGATGGCGTCCGACATCGCCGGCCGAGGGCGGCTTTCGTGGGCCGGCGTGACCAGCGGCGGTGGGCTTCCCATCGTCCAGGCGTGGACTCCGGTACGCGGCGAGACAAGCGACCGGGCGTTTATCGCCGAGATTCGCTGGTGGGAGTCCAAGCCCGGTGGCGAGCTCCGCTTCGGTATCGACTTCAGGCCGCGGCCCGAAGGTGTCGAAGACGAAGAGGTACGGCGCGCGGCCTACGACCTGGCGATGAGCATGGATGCCGACATCGACTACGCGAGTCTGAAGGCTGCAATCACCACGTCACGGCCCGACCTCGCCTCACTGCTTCGGCGCGACCGCCCGAGCCGGCCGAAGACGAAGGGCGACTGGGAGCCGGTCATCACCCACGGATTCGCCAACGCACCGCTGCAGGACGGCCGCAAGAACAACCGGCAGCGCACTTCGCCGGGGTTCTACGGCGATGGCGCGCTGCGCTTCCAGGCCATCGCTGAGACCGACTTCAACGTAGCCACCGCCAGCGACCTGGTCGATCTCATTGAAGTCACCCTGACATACTTGACCTCGCGGCAGCCGGGGTCCTGATCGGCTCGAGTTGAGTCCCTCATAGTGGTGTAGCCCGTGGTGGCTGGCTCTGGACGACAGGGCGGTCACCGCGTGATCCTCGAGTTCACCTCTCACAGCACCCTCGTAGGAATCATCACGATGACCGCTCCAGACATTGTCGACCCTGCCCAAGTTCGTAGAGGGTCGTCATCTCATCGAGCACGAGGATCAGGCGAGTGGCGTCCTCACCGTTCACATGGAGCACATGAGCGGCATCCGGAAACAAGGCCCCGGCGTACTGTCTCACGACGTAGCGATCCGCGAACACGTCGGGATGCTGCCAGTAGAGCTGATCGAGCATGTAGTCCACGTCGACCAAGAGCGTCGTCAGGGTGGCGGTGCCCTCGGGCTCGTAGGTGAAGACCGTACGCGGGGCAATCAGCACGGCGTGACCAAAAGCGATCGGGTGTTGACGCTCCCCGACGGTGAGAACCACCGAGCCATCGCGGACGACGAGGAACGCCACGCAGTCGAAGACGAGCAGGCCGACCTGCTTCCGAGACTGCCTCGTATCCACCGCGAACGGCTGGAAGAGCGCCGCCCCTTTCAGCACTGCCAGTGAAGCCTTGTGTTAGCCGCAGCGTTCCGCTGCCCGCTTCTCGGTGCGGATGAAGACTGATCATACGACCACGGGTTCACCTCGAAATGAGAGTGCCAGAGGCTCCAACGGTAGTCGCCTGCGCCTTGCTCCATAACTCAGCTCCGTGCGGGGTCGCTCAGGGCGGTGTCGATGGCCTGGAGAGTGCGCACAGTGGTCAGGACATCTTCGGCAGGCAGGTCGAGCGAGCCGAGCAGATCGCGGTACATGCCCCGCACGATCCCCACCGACCGTGCCGCTTCCTCGGTCAGATGCAGGCGTGCCGCGCGGCGGTCCGCCGGGTCGGGGCGGCGCTCGATCTGCCCTTTGGCGATGAGTCCGCGCAGCGCCGTGCTCGCGTTGCTCGATGTCAGCGACAGGCCCGAGGCCAGCCCCGAGGGGGCCACGCCGGGGTTGGCGTCGATGTGCAGCAGCACCAGGCACTCCAACGGTGACAACGGCGCGACCGCGGGGTCCTGCAACGGGTAGGCGCGCAGCTTCCGCTCCACATGCAGCACCGCGTCCGCGAGCCGCACCAACGGGTCCGCACCGGTTGGTGCCGGCCCGCTCACCGGCTTCTCGTCTTGTCGCATATGCTTATGCTAACATAGCGTTGTTTTCATAACTATAATTTTAGAAGGAGTCGGGCGGGGATGACCGACACGGGAACAGGGCGACAGGCAGCGGGCACGCCCGTCCAGGCGACGGGCAAGGCGATCGGTGCGGGGCTGTTGTCGACGCTGGCGCTGCTGATGGGGCTCGCCTCGTTCGGGATCGACCTGTACCTGCCGGCGTTCCCAGTGATGACGACGGAGCTGTCGACCACGGCGACCGGGGTGCAGCTATCGCTGACGGCGTTCCTGATCGGCGCTGGGGCCGGGCAGCTGGTGTTCGGGCCGTGGTCGGATCGCGCCGGCCGGGTGGTGCCGCTGGTGTTCGGGGCGGTGCTGTTCGTCGCCGCGAGCGTGACCGCCACGCTCGCAGGCAGTATCGAGCTGCTCGTGGCCGCCCGGCTGGTCCAGGGCCTGGGCGGGGCGGCGGGGATGGTGATCGGCCGGGCGATCATCCTTGACCGTGCTCGCGGCACGGAGGCGGCACGGGCGTTGAGCATCATGATGCTCATCGGCGGGATCGCCCCGATCATCGCCCCGGTCGCCGGCGGTGCCCTGGTCGGCCCGGTCGGATGGCGGGGCCTGCTCGGGATCGTCACCGGCCTGGGCGTGATCGCCCTGGCATGCGTGCTCGTGTTCGTGCGGGAATCGCTGCCCCGCGAGATCCGCAGAGCCCGTGCGGGCACGGCGCGGCGCGGTGACTGGCGGGGCCTGATCTCGCGGGCCTATCTGGGGAACACGGCCGCGTATGCGTTCGGGATGGCGATCATGATGGCCTACATCTCCGCCTCACCGTTCGTCTACCAGGACATGATCGGCCTGAGCGCGGCCGCCTATGGGATCGCGTTCGCGATCAACGCCGTCGGCCTGATGATCGCCACCACTGTCGCGGCCCGTCTTGCCGGTCGCGTCTCGCTGCGCGGGTTGACCCTCACCGGCCTGACAATCAGCCTGGCCGCGGTCGTCGCGATCGTGATCCTCACCCTCACCGACGCACCCGCCGGGTGGCTGATGGTGCCCCTGTTCGTCGCGATCGCCCCGCTCGGGCTGGTGTTCGGCAACGCGACCGCCCTGGCCATGTCCGCCGTGCCCCCGGCCGCGACCGGCGCAGGGTCGGCGCTGCTCGGGGCGGTGCAGTTCGCCCTCGCCGGCCTCGTCGCCGCCCTGGTCGGCATCGCCGGCGAGCACACCGCCATCCCCCTCGGGGTGACCATGCTCGCCGCCGCGATCATCGCGCTCCTCGGCCTGCTCCTGGCCACACCCCGACCACGGCGGGAACCCGCCGCCTGACCCCCGGCGGCCCTCTATCCATCTCGTTCGATCCATAAGGAGAAGAAACCATGACTCGCATCCATGTCCTCGGCGGCACCGGGTACGCCGGCAGCCGCATCGTCCGCGAGGCCGCCAAGCGTGGCCACCAGGTCGTCTCGTACAGCCGCTCCATCCCCGACAAGCAGACCCCGGGCGTCGAGTACCGGGCCGGTGACGTGCAAGACCCCGCGTTCCTGGCCTCAGCATTCGAGCACACGGACGTCGTGATCTCGGCACTGTCCACCCACGGCGGGCTCGCCGGCAAAGGCCGCCTCCGCGCCCTGCTGTCCACGGCGGCAGGGCTCGCCGCGGAACGAGGCGTGCGCTTCGGGGTAATGGGCGGGGCCGGCTCGCTCCTGATCGCACCAGACGGGCCCCGCCTGGTCGACACCCCCGGCTTCCCCGAGGTCGCCAAGCCCGAATCCCTCGAACTCGCCGGAGCCCTCGACGACCTCCGCGCGAACACCGACGACCGCCTCGACTGGTTCCTCATCAGCCCCGCCGAGAACTTCGGCAAGCACGCCCCCGGCACCGCCCGCGGCCACTACCGCATCGGTGGTGACATCCTCCTGCGCGACGAGAACGGCGTCTCGGAGATCTCCGGCGACGACATCGCCCTCGCCATCACCGACGAGATCGAGAAGCCCGCCCACCGCCGCACACGCTTCTCCGTCGCCTACTGACCACCGAAGAGCGGACGCACTCCACCGACCCCAGGCCGCAGGCCGCGTCGGTGAACGAGGCGAACCGAGAACCGAGTTCACCGTACCTGATGCGCCGATAGAAATAAGGCGGTACTGCCTCGGGGCGTGAGGAACGAACTGGTGACAGGTTCGGTTTAGGCCGCGAGCGTGAGCGGCTCGGCTAGCTTGGCTTCGAACTCGATGGGCGTCAAGCCGCCGAGGGTGTCCTGGGCTCGTTGCCGGTGGTACTTCCGCTCGATCCAGACGACGATCGCGAGTCGCAGCTCCTGCCGTGTGTCCCAGCGCTGCTGGTTGAGCACGTTCGTTTGAAGAAGCGACCAGAAGCTCTCCATCGCCGCGTTGTCCCCGGCGGCGCCGACGCGGCCCATCGATCCGACCATGTCGTGACGGCGCAGCTCGCGGGCCATCGCCCGGCTCCGAAACTGGCTGCCCCTATCGGCATGCAGGATGCAGCCGGCGACCTCACCGCGGCGCGCGACGGCGTTTGGGACGGCGTCGACGGCGAGTTTCGCGGTCATCCGGTCCGAGATCGAGTAGCCGACGATTCGGTTGGAGAACACGTCCTTGATCGCGCAGCAGTACAGCTTGCCTTCGCTCGTCCAATGCTCCGTGATATCCGTGAGCCAGAGCCGGTTCGGGGTATCGGCGCGGAACACCCGTTGCACGTGATCGTCGAACACCGGCGGGCAGGCCTTCTTCCCCTTCCCGCGGCGCTGGCGTTGCGCGGACGAGAGGATCCCGGCCTGCGAGCACAGCTTCCACGCCGTCCGCCGGCTCATCCGCCACCCCGCTCGGCGGGCTTCGTCGGCGAGGTATCGATACCCGAACGTCGGGTCGTCGTGGTGCGCGTCATGCAGTGCGTTGATCCGATATGCCCAGAGCACGTCCGCGTCGCGGACAGGGTTGTTGCGCCACCGGTAGTAGGCCTGGCGGGCGAGCTTGAGGACCCGACACGACACCGTGACGGGGATGGGGTCCTCGGCGAGCTCAGATACGAGCGGGTACGTCATTTTGGGGAGCCGCCGAGGCGCAAGTTCGCCTGCGACAGATACGCCGCTGCACGACGGAGGACCTCGTTCTCCTGCTCGAGCAACCGGATCCGCTTCTTCAGCTCGCGAGCCTCGGCCGCATCCGCGGCGGTCTGACCGGGACGGTTCCCGTCTTCGACATCGGCCTGGCGGAGCCTGTCAACGACGGCCGAAAAGTGAGCAGGAATTGACGCCTGAAAACTGAGCAGGTCCGGGCGCCGTCCGACTGAGATCACAGGCCAAAAGCGCCTCCTTGGACAAGGATCACGACGCCCAAGATGATCAGGACGAGTGGGAACAGGATGTGTTCGGACTTCTCGAGGGACTCGTCGATGCCCGGCCGGGTGGCCACGAACTTCGCAATGGCCACGAGGACTGCGACGAACAGCAGGAAGACTGCGCTGTAGGTCAGGATGCTGGCTGGACTGACACTGAGGAAGACGGGGACGTAGACACCGATGTTGTCCCCGCCATTGGCGAAGGTCACAGCCGCGACGGTCAACGGCGCGACCTTCTTGCGGTCATCGAGCTCGTCATCGTCCTCGCCCTGCCATGCCTCCCACGCGGCGCGAAGCCCCAAGAGCAGGGGGATCAGACCGAAGTAGGGGATGGCGGATTCCGGCAGGGCCAGGCTCGCGCCCCAAGTAGTCAGGAGAGCCGCGCCAAGGATGCCCAGGAATCCCAGGTACTGACCCACGACGATGCGTCGCGTGGTTCCTGCGCGGCCAGCGCCACGAGCGAAGAACAGCGACAACACGATGACGTCGTCGATGTTGGTCGCGACGAACAGGCCGACGGCCTGGATCATGGTGGCCAACATCAGCGGACCTCCTGGCAGGCGCTATCGCTGCAGGCCGGATCGAGACAGGGTGCGGCGTCGTTCACGGCCAGTGTCACCTCGACCAGCGAAGTGAGAGCGTCGCGCAGGTGATGATCGGCGATGTTGTAGCGGACCTTGCGCCCCTGCATCTCGGCCACGACAATGCCGCAGTCACGCAGGCAGGCCAGATGGTTCGACACGTTCGACCGGGTCAGGTCCAGACTCTGGGCGAGTTCGGCGGGATACGAGGGCGCATCCAGCAGGCTCAACAGGATGCGCGCTCTGGTGGGGTCAGCCAGGGCCCGTCCGATGCGGTTCAGGGCGTCAAGACGCGAAGCAATGGTCAGCATGTACTGAATAGTACAGCAGCAGCTGACGTGTTGATGGTGAGCCCTGGCGCGAGGTGGGGTGCCCCCAGCCACGCATCTTCTTCTCTGCCCCTAGTTGTTGCGGTCTTTGGTGAGGAGTTCTCGGCGGGCGCGGGTGCGGTAGGACTCGCCGGAGAGGGCGAGGACTTCGGCGTGGTGGACGAGGCGGTCGATCATGGCGGCGGCGATGACGTCGTCGGAGAAGGTTTCGCCCCAGCGGCCGAAGGGCAGGTTGCTGGTGACGATGATGGAGCCTTGTTCGTAGCGGGACGCGACGAGTTGGAAGAACAGGTTGGCTGCGTCGGCGTCGAAGGGCAGGTAGCCGACCTCGTCGACGATGACCAGGCGGTACCGCTTGATCTTCTTGAGTTCGGCGTCGAGTTGCCCTGCCTGATGGGCGGTCTGGAGTCGGCTGATCCAGGCGCTGGCGGTGTCGAACAGGACGCTGTGGCCGTTTTGCGCGGCCTTGATCCCCAGGCCGATCGCGAGGTGGGTCTTGCCGATGCCGGGCGGCCCGAGCAGGACCACGTTCTCGGCCTTCGACACGTAGGTGGAGGTGGCGAGGTGGGCGAGGTGGGCGAGCAGGTCGCGGCGTAGGGACGGGAGGTGGTCGTAGTTGAAGTCCTCGAGGGTCTTCATGGCTGGGAAGTGGGCGGTGCGGATCCGCATCATGGTGCCGGCGGCTTCCCGGTCGGCGGCTTGGCGTTCGAGGACGGCGGCGAGGTATTGCTCGTGGGACCAGCCCAGGTCGCGGGCCTGGTCGGCGATCTCGGACCAGGTCTTGGCGATGGTGGGCATCTTGAGCACGCGGGTGAGGAAGGCGAGCTGGGAAGCGATCCGTTCCCCGTCCTGACTGGTAGACGCTGTGAAGCCCGTGGTGGTGGTGGGCTGGGTGTTCGGGGCGGTGGTCTTGCTGGTCATGAGGCTCCTTGGTGGGTGTGGAAGTCGACGCCGAACAGGGCGTCGTAGTCGGGCAGGGCGCGGATCGCGACGACGTGTCCGTCGTCGTGGGCGCGGGTGGTCGGGGTGTGGCGGGCGCGCTGGTTGTAGGCGTGGCGCAGGTCGTGGGCGATGCGCTGGTGGGCGGGGTCGGTGATCGTCTGGCCCGTCGCCCAGCAGCGGGTGTGGAGCCCGACCAGGGTGTCGTCACACAGGATCCGGACCTGGTCGCCGGTGGTGGTCGCGGTCACGAACCGGCCGATCGCGCGCGGGTCCGCGGAGTAGTCGTTGCCGTCGATACGGATGTAGTAGTCGCGGGCGAGGCGGACTCGGTGGTGCAGACCCACGACGGGCGGCAAGGGTGGCAGGTCGAGCATCGCGGCCCGATCCGTGGTCCAGCGTTCGGTGGGGCTGGCCCCGAGGGCGCGGATACGGCGCTGGTTGGCGTGGGTGGCCAGCCAGTCGGTGACCTGGGTGTTGAAGTCGGCGGGGCTGGTGAAGACCCGGCCGGGCAGGAAGGACGTTTCGAGGTAGCCGTTGCGGCGTTCGACCAGGCCCTTGAACTCCGGGTCGCGGGGCGGGGCGAGGTGGAGGCGGACACCCAGCGTGCCGGTGAACGCGGCGGCCTCGGCCGAGGGTTTGCCGGTGCCGCCGATCGCGGCTTCCCGATCCCACACCAGCGTTCGCGGGACGCGCCCCCACTGGGTGAGGATGTGCCACATGCCGGCCAGGATGTCGCCGGCCTTGCGGGAACAGATCATCACCGCGCTGGTGTGGCGGGAGTAGCCGCAGGTCATGGTCAGCACCGGCAGGATCCGTTCGGTGCCGTGGCCGACGGGGATGGCTGTGGCGGGGAACCACAGGTCGCACTGGGCGAGTTCGCCGGGCTGGTAGGTGATCCGGTCGGTGGGGTCTGGTGGCTGGAAGTACGGGCGCAGGATGCGGATGCGGTCCTTGAGGATGGTCATGGAGTGGCCCCAGCCGATGCGTTCGGCGATCACGGTCGCGGGCATCGTCGGGTACTGCGCGAGGAGTTGGCGGATCTGTGTCTCGAACGGGTCGACCAGCGACCCGGACGGTGGGCGGTGGTACTGGGGTGGCCGGTCGGACTTGAGCGCGGCGGCGACGGTGTTGCGGGAGATGCCCAGATGGCGGGCGATGGCGGCCTTCGAGAGGCCCTCAGCACGGTGCAGCCGACGGATCTCGGCCCAGTCCTCCACAGTGATCACCCCTGACAGGTTCCTCCGGGCTGCTCAGTTTTCGCCCGTCGTTTCCTGCATAGGTTTCACCCGTCGTCGACAGAGCCAGTTCTGCAGCGTCGCTTCGCTGATCCCGAAGTCGGTGGCGATCTGTTTGATGGTGACGCCGCTCTCGCGGCGACGAGCGACCGCGACGACGTCCTCGCGGAATTCTCTGGGATAGGGACCGGGCATGATGACATCCTCCCCGCCAGCGCCTCCCGGCACTAACGATCAGTTGTCACCCATTCGTTCCTCACGCCCATCAGTTGTCACCCATTCGTTCCTCACGCCCTTGCGGGAACAGGCGGCAGCGGGTTGAGCGGCTTGTTTCCGCGTGGGATCAGGGCACCCGCGGGGACGCCCCTCCCAAGGGAGAGGCCGATGACCCACGGATCGGCGCGTCGGCGGAACTGGGCTGACCCCGTTTCGTAGGTCCGGTCGTTATGCGAGTCGTCCTGTTGCCCGCGGTGGCGGGCAG
>NZ_BAAGXC010000036.1:0-1967 GCF_054780035.1 Mariniluteicoccus endophyticus
ATGCACCCATCAAATCGAAACCGACGACTCACACACCGTCCGGACCGAATGACGGGGGCGGCCCACGAGGACTCGAACTGCATGAGGAACTCGGTCACTGCCTCTTCTGTGCTGGGTCGGTAACGGGTGAGCGGCGGACCCAACTGGCGCGTCACTTCGATGAGAGCTGGCTCCAGATCCGGGGCAAGGCCAAGGACCTGCTCGGTGCTGTCACTAGCGAGAAGCAGATGCTTTCAGCCTGGTACTCGAATCTGCCGGTCACCGGCAGCCTGGTAGGCGACCTCCAGTCTGCTTACGGCCAGGCGCTAGACAAGGTGAAGGCAGAGGTAGATGAGCGGGTCGCGACACTGGAGGCGGTAGAGGTGGCTCTCGGTGGAAAGATCGATGACCCGAGCGCGACTCCCGAAGCACCGGACTGGTCGGTGCTGGTCAGCGCACCGTCCATCACGGTGCTTGGGCAAGTGGTCGCCGAGCACAACGATCAAGTGCGCCGTCATAGCGAGGTGACGACCGAGCGGAAGCAGACCGTTCTAGATCACCTGGTCGGATCGCAGAGTGAGGCATTCCGCGGCCTAGAGGAGAAGGCCAAGGAGCTCGGAGACAAGAGCATTGCTTGTACCAAGGCTGCCGAGCTGGCTGAGCATCGGCTGGACGAGGTTCGTCGGGCACAGTTCACGACCAAGGACATGGCGGATACGCTGACCCGCGATCTGGCTCGCGTCTACGGCAAGGACTACCTTAGTGTGGCGGTCACTGAGGACGGGAAATCGTACGCGTGCCGACGAGGCGACAAGCCTGGAACCGACCTCAGCGACGGCGAGCGAACGACCCTGTCGCTGCTGTACTTCTTGCGAAAGCTCGAGGACGAACAGGTCCCAGGCGGTGACCCTCTACAGCGGATCGTGGTCATTGACGATCCTTCCAGCTCACTCGACCGAGAGGCGCTGTTCGCAACCCACCAGTGGCTTGTGGACACACTCAAGGACTTCGGGCAGTACGTCGTTCTGACGCACGACTTCAGCCTCCTACGGCTGTTCCTCAAGTCACACAAAAACGCTTGGGGCAAGTCGATGAAGGAGATCAACGCCGGCAACGTTGACGAAGCCCGCTTCCCTCGGGTGGCGTTTCTGGAGATGCACGCTGCTGTTGTCGATGGCGAGCGCCGTTCGAGGATGGGTAAATTACCGCGGTTGCTGCTAAACAACACTTCGGAATACGCCTACCTCTTCTCGATGGTCATGGCTGGGATCGCCGACTCCGAAGACCATGAGCGTCTCTTCCTACTGCCAAACGCTGCTCGCCGAGTGCTGGAGGTCTTCGCTAGCTACAAGGCTCCGCATAGGACTGACTTCCTCCAGGCGCTAGAGGTGCTGGTCCAGGCCCAAGATGGAGAACCGTACCGGGACGTCTACGACTTCTGTAACCGGTTCTCCCATGGTGAGGGCAGTGAGAGTGTCGATGTGCTCGACGCCCGAGCTGTCTATGGACAGATACGGCGTTGTATGGAATTCCTGCGAGCGGTCGACAGCGAGCACTTCGAGCGCATGTGCGCGGCAACAGGCACGAATCCAGCCGTGCTGCCATGAGGTCGTGGCTGCACCAACCAGAATCCCCTCGCCCGCCCATGTGGGTCCCATCCGGGAGTTTGATGGAGCAGGTCGCCGCGCACCGAGCCGGCAGTCACTCCGATACGCTCGCCAACTCGGGACAGCGAGGTGGCTCCTCGCCAAGCACCCTGAGAGCTAGACACTCCGAGCTATCCGAGTCTTCGCCCACACGGTGCCGCGGTGAAGCCCGAATCGTCTTGCCAGGGCAAGCACACTGACGCCAGCGGCACGGGCTGTTCGCATAGCGTCACTTCCTCGTCGGACAGCCGTGTTCGAGGTCGCTTCCTTGGTTCTGGGCCGCCCCCGTCATTCGGTCCGGACGGTGTGTGAGTCGTCGGTTTCGATTTGATGGGTGCATTG
>NZ_BAAGXC010000037.1:0-12101 GCF_054780035.1 Mariniluteicoccus endophyticus
CGAGCGTTTGCGTGATCTACTACCGGCCTAGACCATCAGGTGTTGCGAGGACCGCAAGAATCCACCTCGTCGATCCCGGGGCCTGATCGTGCACATCCTGCGACGGTACGCCAGGCAGGAGGTGAACCTGCCCAAGTTGCGGAGATTAGCCGCACTGCCCTGCACCGGACCGAGGCGGCACCCATCCGGGCCAGCCCGGCGACGCATCCCAGCCGTCACCCGCGGGGAGGTTGTCGACCGATACCGCGCTGGGGAGTCGATGGCGGCGATCGCACGCCAGGTCCGGATCAGTGACTACGCCGTGCGCAGGATTCTCATCGGCGCCGGGAAGTTGCACTCAACGCATGGCATCCCGGCAGCGACGGGGACTGCTGCACGATTGGGGCTGCTGCACGATTGGGTGACAGGTGGGTCACGCAGCCTGAGTGGCTGGCGTGGTCATGATTGCTTCGTATTCGACGGGGGTCAATCGTCCGAGGGCGGACTGCCTGCGGCGTCGGTGGTAGCTCCTCTCGATCCAGGTCACGATCGCGATCCGGAGCTCTTCGCGAGTGGCCCAGGCACGGCGGTTGAGGACGTTCTTCTGGAGTAGGGCGAAGAAGCTCTCCATGGCGGCGTTGTCACCCGCGGCGCCGACCCGGCCCATCGATCCGACCATGCCGTGACGGTTGAGTGCACGGACGCATTTTGTGGAACGAAATTGCGATCCTCTGTCCGTGTGGACCACGCATCCGGCCACGTCACCGCGCCGCGCGACGGCATTGTTGAGCGCCGCGACCGCGAGCCGGGACTTCATCCTCGAGTCGATGGAGTAGCCCACGATCCGGTTGGAGTAGACGTCCTTGAACGCGCACATGTAGAGCTTGCCTTCACCGGTCCAGTGCTCCGTGATGTCGCCGACCCAGAGCCGGTTCGGACCCTCCGCGTTGAACTCGTGACGGGTCACGCCGTGCGTGTCAACGAAGGCGCACAGGTCGTCGTGGACCGGCGGGCCGGGTTTGTTCGCCTTGCCCTTGTTGGGCTTGCCGAACACGCTCCACCAGCCGTTGGCGGAGCAGATCCGCCACGCGGTCCGCTCCGCCATCGCTTGGCCGGCATCGCGGGCCTCGTCGACGAGGAACCGATAACCGAACTCCGGGTCGTCGTCGTAGGCGTCGAACAAGGCGTTCGCGCGGTAGGCCTCGACCAGTTCGGCATCGGTGACCGGTTGGGCGAGCCAGCGGTAGTAGGGCTGGCGAGCGATCTTGAGCACCCCGCACGTCACCGAGACGGGGATCCCGTCCTCGGCCAGCTCGCGGACGAGCGGGTACATCATTTTCCCGGAAGGTTCGCCTGCGACAGATAGGCGGCCGCCCTGCGGAGGACTTCCACTTCTTGCTCGAGCAGCCGGTTGCGGCGCTTGAGCTCACGCAGTTCGGCGTTCTGGTCCTCGGTCATCCCAGGCTTCACGCCGTCCTCGACATCGGCGCGGCGCATCCACGAGTTCAACGTGGTCTGGTGGATCCCGAAGTCCTTCGCGATCTGGTCGAGCGGGGTCTTCGGGTCCCGGCTCCTGGCGACACGAACCACGTCGTCACGGAACTCGCGGGGGTAGGGCTTGGGCACAGCGACATCCTCTCAAGCCTGCCCATCGGGCAAGCCAGGTCAGTTGTCACCTATCCGTGCAGCAGTCCCACGCTCGAGGAGATCGCCGCGCTCCGGCAGCGTGGCACCTCCTTGACGAGCATCTGTGCGCAGGTCGGCGTCAGCGAGTCCACATTGAGACTGCTCGTCGCCGCGGATACCCGTGTCTGTCGGCAGCATGCACGCCCATCTGGCCACGATCTTTGAGTGCATGGCACATGAACTCGAGCTCCATCTGAGCCCGAGACTCGACAAGATTGTTCCGATCCGGCGCCCGCGCTCAGATACCTCGCCCATGCGACCATCGATGACGATCTGCAGCTACTTACGTCAGTCTCTGTGGTCAGCCAGTTGATGACCGCCTTGCCTGCTGCAGGGCAGCGACCCCGCCCACGAGCGTAACAGGCTCTTCACAGTTGAGGGTGCAGGGCGTGGGTTGCTGGGGATTGCCGGCGCGTCGGTGCGGGGATAGGGGTCGAGATCTCCCGACGATGGGGGTTCCTAGGCCATCCATCCGAAAGACCTCGACATGTCCGACGCTACCGTGCCGGCAGGTTTCGCTGGCTGTGATCTGACCACGTTCTGCCGACTCGATGAACTCGGGCTGATCGCTACCGGGCAGCGGCTGGAGCCTGATCGGGTGGTGCTGGCCTGCCGGGGGGCCGGGTCTGCGGATGAGCGGTGGTGTCGACGCTGCGGTTGCGAGGGCACCGCACGAGACTCGGTGACCCGGCGGCTGGCGCACGAGCCGCTGGGCTGGCGACCCACCCTGCTGGAGGTCGTGGTGCGTCGCTACCGGTGCACTGAGTGCGGGCATGTGTGGCGCCAAGACACCACCACCGCGGCCGAGCCACGGAAGAAACTGTCGTGGCGCGCGCTGCGGTGGGCGTTGGAAGCGATCGTGATCCAACATCTCACGCCTGCTGGACATGGTTCAGGGTCGCTCCAAGGCCGCGTTCAAGGCCTGGCTCGCCGAGCGTGAGGCGTCTTGGCGTGCGGGGGTGGAGATCGTGGCGATGGACGGGTTCACCGGGTTCAAGACCGCAGCGGTCGAGGAAGTCCCCGACGTGGTGACGGTGATGGATCCCTGCCCCGTGGCCCGGCTCGCCGGCGATGCGCTCGATCATTGCCGCCGCCGGATCCAACTCCAGATCCACGGCCATCGCGGGAGGAAAGGCGACCCGTTGTATGCCGCGCCGGCGCACACTGTGCACCGGCGCGGGCCTGCTCACCGACAAACAAGCCGCCAGGCTGAGCGCGCTGTTCACCGATGACGCCCATGTCGAGGTCGAGGCGACCTGGGCGGTCTACCAGCGGCTGATCGCCGCCTACCGCCACCCAGACCGCCGCCACGGCCGGGAGTTGATGACCCAGGTCATCGAGGCGATCAGCACCGTCGTGCCGAAGGCGCTGGTCGAGATCACCAAGCTCGGCCAGAACCTGACCAAGCGCGCCGCCGACGTGCTGGCCTACTTCGACCACCGCCGGACCAGCAATGGGCCCACCGAAGCCATCAACCCCAGACTCGAACACCTCCGCAGATCCGTCCTCGGCTTCCGCAACCTCACCAACTACATCGCCAGATCCCTGCTGGAGGCCGGCGGCTTCAGACCCCAACTACCTCCTCGATCATGAAGAGCCGGTTTACGATCTCAGCGCCTGCTCAAGATCTTCCAATGCGGAGAAATAGATGCGACAGTCATCGAGTATCTTCTCATCCTCTGAAGTATGGGCAACTAGATGACTTAACCGCTCCCTGAGGTCAGAGAGTCCGCCGTCCGGGGGTCGTCGCACCCGTCCACCATATAGGGCCGACTGGGCGAGCCCAGCGTAGTACCCATCTGCATCAAGAAGATCCATAATCCAGTCAGCCAATGAGTCATCGACGGGCGGTCGTGGGAATGGGAGTCGATCTAATTTTGCTGCTGTTTTTTCGATTCTTTGGATATCCATAATCAGTCCCAGAATGTTACCAGTCGTCCAGATTTCGTCCACAATCCCCCTACGCGGCGAACCCCGCCTCCTGGCAACGCCTGCTTGGTCGAAATCTTTACGCCAGCCGTACCGTCCCTAAGAGTTACCGATTGACCGAGCGATCTATTTTGTGCATAAAACTTCATTGCGTCCTGCGTGTACTGAACGGCTGTTCGACCGTTTCCATGCTTGTTCACATGATACTGAACCGAACGCGTCCGGTTTTCAAACGTGGCCTTGTGCCACGTGTCATTTAAGTACCTCCCGGACGACTGTTTGGAGGCGCCGGTCTTCGCCGAACGCGCTGACGTCGACTTCCTAGTTGCTGACGCAGACTGCGATCTCTTGATAGACCCCTTGACTGCCCTCGAACCGGCCTTGCTGGTGATCGAACCGCCCTTGGCACGCCTGGCACTTGGCTTGGTCGCGCTCTTGCTGCGTCCGGCGTTGCTCGCCTTGGAGCGTGGCGCACCCTTGGTTGCCGGTCCGCGTGACTGCGACTTCGGCGCGCGGGCGCTTGACTTCGGCGCAGCCTTCGCCCCTCCTCGGCGCACCCCGGCACTCCCTTTGGGCACCTTGTTGACCGATTTCGGCCTGAGGGCATTGCGGAGGTTGCGGGCATTTTGGATGGCTGTGGATACATTCGCCTTCACCGCCGCGAGACCAGCCTTAGCGGCAGGCTCCACATACCGAGTAAAGAGCCTCCCGACTACTGGAGCACCCGCCCGCCAGGCCGGCCGCGCCAAAGCCCGCAAGCCCGCCACTATGATCGGCCAGAATTCACCGGTGGGGTCGGGGTTCATGACCGGGTTGGCGCCGCCGTAGTCGTAGGCGTTCCACTGCCGCGGGTTCTCGGGATCAATCACCGGGTCCGGGGAGAGGAACCGGCCCGAGGACGGGTCATAGTCCCGGGCACCGAGGTGCACGATCCCCAGCAAGGGATCATTGGTCCCCTGCACAAAGCCCTTCGTACCTGCCCAGCCACCGGGCGCAGGCCCACGGTCCCCGCCATAGATATGGGTCCGGCGCGTCTGCAGATCACTGGTGGCGTTGTTGACCTGCCAGGTCGCGGTGTTGTTCAGATCCGACCACAGCGTCCGCACATCACCCGAGTTCGGCCCGGTCCGCAACGCGACGGTCTGCCCAGCGTGCTCATAGCTCCGCTCCGCGGTGACCAGGTTGCTGGACCGGTTCAAGGTGAGCTGGGTATGACCCAGATCAAGCCGGGTACTGGTCCCGTCCCGACGGATCAGCTCATCACCATCGTTGTCATAGGCAAAGGCCACGCTCTGGCCCTGCGCGGTCGCGGTGGCCAGCTTCCCCTCGGGATCCCAGGTCAGCTGCTGATCATTCGCACTGGTACCAAGCAAAATCCCGGCCGACGCCGAACGGGCGGTGGTATTGCCATCCGCGTCATAGGACAGGTTCTTGGTCTGGGTGGCCTGCCCCGGTTTGGTGACCTTCTGGGTCAACGGAGCATGCGGGCGTGCCACACCGTCACCTTGTGCCGGATGGTCCCAGGTGCTGAGGGTGTCACCGGCACTGGTGCGGGAGGTTTCGCTCAGCCGGTTACCGGCTTTGTCGAAACTCCAGTCCAGCCAGTACGGCGCAGGTCCACCGAGGCTCGCGGTGCTCGGCGCCGCCGCACAGTCCCCGTTGCCCGGTGTCCAGGCCCGGGTGATGCGCTGCTGGTGGTCGAAGGTGAAGCACTGGTTATCCGCTGGGCTGGCCGCCTGCGGGAAGGTGGTGGTGATCTTGGTGAGTTGCTGGGCGTCGTTGCGGGTGTAATCCACCACCGCATCAGCGTTCGGCACGATCTCGCGATCGAACCGGGACTGGGTCAGTGCACCGGTGGCATCATCATGCCGGTAGGTCGACCACGTTGCCTGACCGACGGTGTTCCCGGTCGCGAGCTGCAGCACCTTCCCATC
Organism: Mariniluteicoccus endophyticus; assembly: GCF_054780035.1. Classification (NCBI taxonomy): domain Bacteria; kingdom Bacillati; phylum Actinomycetota; class Actinomycetes; order Propionibacteriales; family Propionibacteriaceae; genus Mariniluteicoccus; species Mariniluteicoccus endophyticus. The sequence continues at coordinate 5,529 of NZ_BAAGXC010000037.1, forward strand.
GGCGGAGTAGACGGTGTTCGACACATAGGCACCGTTGCCGCTGAGCGTTTTCGGCCGACCGATCTCGTCATAGCCGTACTGGATCCGCTCGTAGCTGATGTTCCCGGTGCCGCGCAGCAGCGTGGTCGCCAACGAGCCGTCGGCGTTGTAGGTGTTCTCCACCGGATAGGTCTTCGCCAGCGGCGCCTCGATCCAGTTCGGGATCTGCGGCACGACCGTTTCGGCCTTCAGCACCTGTCCCGCGGCATCGAAGGCGGTGGTGCGGGAGGTGATCTTCTGCCCAGCGATCCAGCGGGAGGATTCGGTGGGCTGGTCCACCTTGACGGTGTCATACACCCATTCGGCACGCAGCGCACCGGTGGCATTCGTGTCACGCAGGCTGGTTTTACGGTCCAGCGCGTCATAGGTCGTGGCCAGGGTCTGGCCCCGGGCGTTGGTATGGGTGAGCTGGTTGCCTTCGGCGTCGAAGGTGGCAGTGGAGCGGCCGGCGTCGGGGTCGTCGGTCTGGATCCGGTTCCCGGCCAGGTCGTAGGTGTAGCGCCACCGGTTCCCGGCGGCATCGATCATCGACACCATCTCATCGCGGGCGTTGTACTCATACCGCACCTCGTCATAGGCGGTGCTGAACGATGGCCCGGTATGGGTCCGGACCGCGACGCTGCGGCCCTGGGTGTCGCTGATCTGGGTGGTCGGCGCCGCCCCGTTGGGTGGGGTGATCCGGGTTTCCAGCCCCTGGTAGCTCGCGGTGGCCGAGTGCTTTGGCACACCGCGTGACAGCAGCGTGGACTTGGTAGCCCGGCCAGCACCGTCGTACTCGACGGTGGTCGCCGAGGGCACCGAACCATCCGGCACCGTGACATAGGTGGTGGAGGGAGCACCGGCTGCGAAGGTTGGGCCCCGCTTGCCGACCTCGAGACCGCGTTCGTCCACGACGATGTCGTTGAGGATCCGGCCCGGGGTGTTGGTGACGATGCCGTTGTTGTCGACCGACTGGCCCAAGGTTTCGGTCTGGGACTGGACGCTGCGGCCGAGACCGTCGATGATCTCCACGCTGGTCCGGTAGCTGGTGCCATTCGGCAGCAACGTCTTGGTGGTGACCGCGTTCGGGCCAGCAGCCCTGGTGGTGTACTCATAGGTTTCGCTGGCCGACTGGGTGGCCCGGTCACGACCCGGTTTCCACACCGCAGTGATCCGGCCGAACTGATCGATCGCAGCCTCGGTGGTCTCCCCGCCCGGCTCGACTTCCTTGACCGGCGTGCCGTGCCGGGGGTCGTAGTCGGTGGTGGTGACATGCGCAGCGAGTGGGCCCGGGCCGTCGGGGTCGGGCGAGGTCACCGTTTCCCGGGTCAGCAATCCTGCACCCGCAGGAGTGTAGGCGGTGGTGGTGGTGCGTCCCAGGGCGTCGGTCTCGCTGACCTCACGGCCGAGCTGGTCGTAGCCGGTCACGGTGGCGGCATAGGTGATCTGGCCATTGGTCACCGTCCCGATCGCCTCTTCGTTGCGGGTGGCGTTCCCGGCACCCACCTGCCCGAACGGCAGACCGTCATAGAAGGTGCGGACGTCCTCGATCACCTGATCGGTGGTCGGAACCGCCGGCCACGCGGCACAAGAGGTCGCCCGGACCTGTTCGCTGCTTTCGGCGTCCTGGACACCCGAGCCGTTGTCGACCGCGTAGGTCTTGCGGGTGCACTGCTCATCACCGGCCACGGCCAGGTCGCCGCGGTCTTCGATCTGGACCGCGCGTCCCTCGGCGTCGTAACTGGTGCGGATCTCCCCGCGGCGCCAGCCGTCGGCCACCGCGGCCTTGGACGCGTGGACCGTCTGGTGCACCGGCTGGGCTTTCCAGCCGCGGCTGTTGGTCGCCCGCGGCGCGGGCAGCGTGAACTCGAAACTCTCCGCGCCGATCACCGGCCCGTTCGGGCCGTTGTAGGTGAGGGTTTCGCGCGGGTTGCCGCGCAGGGCAAGATGGTCGACCGCCGTGGCGCCGTCGGAGGTGGCGACCGTGGCGGTCTTGGTCCCGCCGCCACGGGTGGCTCGGTCGCCGTCCAGGCCGCGGTGGTAGACCGTTTCGCTCTTCAGCGCGGTCGGTGAGTTCGGGTCACCGGTGATGGTGGTGACCTTGCCGTAGCCAACGAACCGGTCCCAGTTACGGTACTCGTCCTTGATGGTGGGATGGTCATTCCACGCCCACGCCGGCTGGCCCTGGTACTGGTAGTGCTTGGTGCTCGACTTCGGCGAGACCCCGGACCGGTCGGTCTCGGTGACCTGGGTGGTGACATAGGTGTGGAACCAGTGTGTGCGGGGCTGATGCCCCGGCGGTGCCCACGCGACCGGGAAGCAGCGGCGTCCGTTGGTCTCCGGCGCCGGCAATGATGCCGGGCTGCAGTCCTTCGGTGAATAGGTCACCACGGTTTCCCCGCCCATCCCGTTCTTGATCCCGGTGATCCGGTACTTCAGGAACGGTCCGGCGACATTGCCCAAGGTGTCCTCGACCCCATCGACGCGGGACTCCATCGCCGTGCCGCTGAACTCGACCGGCGGCTCGGGATTCGCCCCGCCCGGGCCGGCGTGGGTGATCGAGTCCAGCCACAGCGCCGGCGAGGAGCCGTCGTTGGTGGCCGGGAAGCTGTGCTTCAGCGTCCACCGGTCAACCTCCTGCCCCGCAGCGACATTGCGCACCACCGCGAGGCGTTTGCGGGTGAAGAACGTCGGCGAAACCTGGGCACACGTCGCGGTCTCACAGATCTGGTCGAACGGCACATCGGGCCAGCGGCTGGCGTTGGCCGCGGTCAGCGTCGTGCACGGCTCGCTAGCGTTCGGCAGGCAGCGCTCGGCGACATCGAAGTGAACCACCGCCGGGGCAGGCGCATTTTCCGCGCCCGCGCGCAGACCATACTCGATCCGCGACAGGTAACCGCCGCGGGTGTAACTGGTGGTGGCCGCGCCATTGTTGCGGCCGTACTTGTTCGTCTCGGCCCCGTAGTACAAGACCATGGTGTTGCCCTGCGGGTCGATCACCTGGTCGAGGTTCCACCGCCACGCCTGCTGGCACCAACTGTTCGCGTAGCTGGTGGTGTAGCACGGCTCGCCCGGCTGGTTGCCGACCACCGGCACCGTCCAGGTGGACTGGGTAGCCGGGGAAGCGCTGTGAACCTGGCTGCGGCCGAACAGATAGGTGAACCCATCGGAGGTCTTGACCCGCCAGTACTCGCCATTGTCATCACCGCTGCCCGGTGCGCCGTACAGCTTCTCCACCCGGGTGCCGTCATCATCGCGCAGCCGCCAGGTATTGGACGTGCCGTCCTGGACGAGCTCGCCCGAATGGGACCCGAACGACATCACCGCGTTGTCCCCGCCCCAGCACAGATCACCGGTCTTGGCGGTGGTGTTCGAACCGGCAAGATCATCGGCACACCCGCGATAGGCACGCTCGATGAAACCCTGGGACAGATCCCAGCCCTCGCCCACCCAGCTCGGCTGGTTGTTCGTCGACGATGTCTTCCCATCCACTGCGTGCTGGGAATACACCAGATTGGGCTCCGGGTCCAGCTCACCGGCAACCTCGGGCGCCTCCAGCTCCTGCGACCAGGTAAAGTTGCCCGTCGAGTCACCGCCGGACCACTGCCCGGCCGGGCTCAGGCTGGACGCGCCGAACGATCCCTTGTCCCCGCCCGAGTCCGCGGCAACCGCCAGCATCATCGTCCGCGGCGCAGCCGCGGCCTGCAGCGTCATCGACGCCGTGCTGTCGTTCTGGACACTCACCTCGGCCGGATCCTGCCGGGTCTGGCACTGAGGCTGATCGGGGGTGGTGGCCAAACAGGCAGGGACTTCCACCAGCTTGGCACGCGACGCCCAGTCCCCACCGAAGGCCGGCACCGCCCCGGTGTAATCCACCGCGACCTCGAGATCCTGATCGATCCCTTCCGCGGCGGTGACCTCCACCAACATGCCGACCCCTGCCGCCGCCGTGGGCTCCCACGGCAACACCCGCACCTGCACCTTCTTAGAACTCTGGTCTGCGTCGGGGGCCGGACCGCTCGGCCGATCCTGCGTTCCGGGCTGAGCCGATTCCTGCGGCTGCGCAGACGGCGCCGTCTGCGGGTCCGCCGACTCCCCTGCCGTCGGTTGAGGCGACTGCTTTCGCTTCGGCTGGGCAGACTTCGGGCCCTTGGGCGCAACGGACTCGGCGGCTTTCGGCTGGGCAGCGCGCGGCGAGGGGTTCTTCGCTTTCACCGTGACCGGGAGCCCGTTGGCCTTCGCTCCTGCATTGGCGTTGCTGCGCTGGACGCCCGCCTGCTCCAGAGCCGGGTCGTCAAGGGAGATCTCGGCGGTCCCGTTCGGCACCTCCCACCGGCCCGGGTTGTGAGGTTTGGTCGCCTCCCGCGTCTTGTCGGTGGCGAACGCCTGCCGCGCTGGCTCCGCTCCGCTCGATTGACGCTCCGGCGCGACCACCGGCCAGCGGTTCTTGACCCGCGTCTCGGGAGGAGCAGCGTTCGCCATCTGCGGCGGCATCGACAAGGCCGTCGCGACCGCGATCACCACAGCGGTCAGCAGCACACCGACCAGCCGAAGCCCCCACGGAGTGCCCGGACGGCGGAACAGCGGAATCCAAGTAATCACCACGAACTCTTTCTCATACGGGCACGCAGCCGGCCAGGAACAGCGAAACGGGACAACAAGACGGGATCAGGGAGAGAGACGAGCGAGAATCAGTTGGCGGGAGGGGTGCAGGACTGGTTCTCTTCCGGGACCTCTTCTTTGACCCGGTTGATCAACCCCGCATCCAGCGACCCGGCGAAGACGCGCACATCATCGATCACGCCCTTCCACTGGGCCCACGGCCGATCCGGAAAATTCGGAGCCATCCCGATCCCGAGCCACTCACCTTGCGGCAAAACACCGGGCGCGGTCGCCGTGCCCACCTGCTGGCCGTCAACATACAAAGTGACCAGCCGGGCGTCATGCACCCACGTCCCAGTCAGATGGACCCACCGATCGAGCTCGGCTTCCTGACTGCTCTGCGCCCAGGTCTTCGCCGAGTCACCCGGATTGGTGTCCACCCCGGCAGCCCAGCGGACCTTGCCCGCTTCGTCACGGCGCGTGCCCAAGACGAACACACTGCCCGGCCAGCCCTTGACGATCGATACCGCACCGGTGGAGCCGTCCGGACCGGGCGGTGGGAGTTCGGACAGCTTCACCCACGCCGACACCGAGAACGCCGACTGCGTGTTCAGATAGGCCGGGCCCTCCACCGACGGGCGCAGATAGCCATTCGACAGCCGATACGCCCGATCCTGGCAGGCGCGAACGTAATGGCCCTCCGGATCATAGAAATGATGCGCACCCGGGGCGTTCAAGTCCGGGGTCCACGGACCCGAATTGAGATCCATCCGCGCCGGCATCGAATCCGCACCGTTGGAATCGAGCTTGTAACGGTGCACCTCATCCGCAGTGACATTGAACTCATACTCAGTCACCGCGGACTCGTTGCCAGCCCAGTCGATCGCCTTGATCTGGAACCGGACGACCTTGGAGATCTGATTGAACGTCACATCCCACGACATCGGTTGCGGGTTCAGATGCCACATCGCCAAAGGGTCAGCGTTCACATCCGGCACCGGATAGACCTGCTGGATCGTCGGGGTGGTCTGCACCCCCCACACGTACTTCCACACGTCCCGGGACGGTGGTGCAGCCGTCACCCGGACCTTCGTGCCCGAGCGGACCGTAAACTTCCGGTCCCCGGTCGCCTGGGCCCCGGCAAACTGCGCTACAGGCGCCGGCGGTGCCGTGCGATCAACCTGGAACGAGCGGGTGTCGGACCAGCCGGACTGCGCGTGCGGCCACTGAGTCTCGACCGCCTGCCCGGAATACCACCACTGCCCCTCACCCAGACCAGTCGCGACCGAGTTCGAGGACTCGTTACGGACCGGCTGGCCCTCCACGAACCGGCCATCGACATCACCAGGGCGCCGCACGAAGTTGCGGGCCCGGACCTCATCCCCATCGGGATCGCTCACCCACGACCTCAGCGCCACATCCGGGCCACGGGTGAACCCGCCATCCACCATCGGATTCAACCCAACCCACGGCACCGACGGCGTATTCGGCGGCCTGTTGTAGGTCACCCGCAAGAACGGATAGCCCGCCCCGCCCACATGTGAATACTGACGCCAGCCGTCGCGATTGTTCTCATCGGCCGAGCGAAGCCCCAAGGTGATGTCGGGATAGTTGTTCAGCCGGTTCACCAGCCCAGTCGCGTCCCACTCCTGCTCCGAGGGCGGGCACGCGGTGCTGTTGCCCGACGCCAGGCCGGATCGTGCCACCTGCTCCAGCCACGGTGTCTGATTGCCCCACGACATCGTCGGCGAAATCCCACCGGTCCACCACAACTCCACATCGGGCCCATAGGATCCCGCACGGCAATTGAAGTTCGGTGAATGGATCTGCTTGTGCCCAAACGTTGCCGAGGTCACATGCGAACCCCGCCACGGAGCGGTCGAAAACCGGCTCATCCCAATCGAGGGTGGGTCGCGGGGGTGGCGCGTCGGTCTCGGGGTAGGCGTCGAGGTC
>NZ_BAAGXC010000038.1:0-164824 GCF_054780035.1 Mariniluteicoccus endophyticus
CAACTACATCGCCCGATGCCTACTCGAGACCGGCGGATTCAGAACCCACCCTGCTTTGGGATGAGCCGCTATTCTCCCAGGCCCAATGGATGACCTCTGATGCTTCTCGCCTGAAAGACTCTTCGTGCTGCAAGGAGAGAAGACCCTCCTCGAAGCTTGCAAATCCTCCCTTGTCGCGCCAAAGGGTGAAGAACAGCATGCGCGCGATAATCTGCTCGCTGGCGTTGAGATCTTGGTACCGGGGCGCATCATCGCTCAAGAGATCGAGATAGAGGGCCGCACGTCGGGCATCGTCCACGTGCGCGAACCGGGAGACCCGGCGCAGGAGCTTGTCTTCCTGCGGGCCGACGGCGGGCATGGGCAATCCCACTTGTCGTTTGGCTTCGGTCCAGGAGTGGTCGCGCAACAGGTCGCTAAGTTCGGCCTCTGTGGCTTCGAGGAACTGCGGGAGGCTCACATTCCCAAGTTCGCGAAGCTCTTGAACGAGCGCTGTCCACCTACTGGAGAGCTGGCTGCGAAGATTTCGCAGCACGGTCTCTTGGGTCTCTCGGTCAAGCACAATCTGGCAACCGGACGGCAGGAAAGGGAACCCCTCTTCGACGTGGCTCGGAAGCGCGCGCCTCGACACGCCCGTCAGGGCAGTGAAGCGCTGATCAAACCTGAATCTCTTGTGCTGGTGGCCCACGAAGTCGAGGGCCGTTAGGACCGGCTTGTCCCTGGTGCGGCGGAGGCCGCGGCCAAGCTGCTGCAGGAAGACTGTTGCACTTTCGGTGGGGCGGAGGAAGAGGACCGTGTCGACTTCAGGGATGTCGACGCCCTCGTTGAAGAGGTCCGCAGTAAACAGAATGCTGACCTCCCCCCGCTGAAGTTTACGAACTGCTTCGGCGCGTTGGTCGGCTGGCGTGTCCCCATTCACATCCAGGGCGGGGATGCCCTGTTCATTGAAGACCTGGGCCATGTAGCGAGCATGGTGGACACCGACGCAGAACCCAAGAGCACGCATGGTGTGGACGTCGGTGACCTTCTCGGTGAGCTCTTTGAGAATGACGCGGGTTCGAGCGTCGTTACCCGTGTAGAGGTTCGTGAGTTCAGCATCGGTGTAGCGGCCCCGAGCCCATTGGATTTGGCGCAGGTCAGTGCCGTCGTTGATTCCGAAGTAGTGGAACGGGCACAGGAGCTCTGCCTTGAGTGCATCCCACAGGCGCAATTCCGCTGCAGTCCTTCCGTCAAAGAACTCCCGTACATCGAAACCATCGGTGCGCTCGGGGGTGGCGGTGAGCCCCAGGAGCTCTCGCGGTTGCAGGAGTTCGAGTAGACGGCGATAGCTTGCGGCGGCGGCGTGATGGAACTCGTCGATAACCACGACATCGAAGGAGTCAGCTTCCAATCGCTGCAACTCTCGGGCGTTGAGCGTTTGGATGGAAGCGAAGAGGTGACGCCATTGGGTCGGAGTGGACCCACCTATGTAGAGCGAGCCGAAGGAGGGGTCTCCCAGTACCGCTCGATATGAGCGAATCGCCTGCTCCAGAATCTCCTTGCGATGTGCCACGAAGAGCAGGCTTGGGCGGCGGGTTCCGCTGCACATGCGCAGATAATCGAAGGCAGCGATCATCGTCTTCCCGGTACCCGTTGCCGCTACGACGAGATTTCGATGCCGCTCATGGTCCGAGCGAGCTGCCTGCAGGCGCTGAAGAATTTCTTCCTGGAAGGGCAGGGGCTGCGGGGTCAGTCCGCGAGGCAGGAGCTGATTCCCTGACCTGACGTTTCCCCCGGACACCCGCAACGCCTCGTCTAGCCGTTCGGCATCGGCGTCGGGATCGTATGGTTCGAAACTCGGGTCATTCCAGTAGGTTTCGAACGTTGCGCGGAACTTGTGAAGCAGTGCGGGAGTGGCGACAGAACTCAGCCTGACATTCCACTCGAGGCCATCGAGGAGAGCCGACCTCGATAGGTTCGACGAGCCGACATACGCCGTGTCGAAGCCAGTGCGTCGTTTGAAAAGCCAGCCCTTGGCGTGCAGGCGGGTGCGGAGGATTTCGTACTGAATTCGGACCTCGGCGCCGTAGTCTCGAACGAGAGCATCGATTGCTCGCCGCTCCGTGGCGCCCATGTATGTCGTGGTGATGACTCGAAAGGGGACTCCGAGCCGCTCAAGCGCTTTGAGCTCCTCGGTCATTGTGCGAAGGCCTGTCCATCGGATGAACGCACAGATGAGATCAACTTCGTCGGCACTCTTCATTTCAGACCTGAGCTCCGCGCCCACACTTGGCTCCCCGGCGCTATTGGTGAGGAGGGCGGCATCACTCAATGGCGTGTGGGGTGCGGCGGTGTAGAAGACCTCCGCGCCGGGGCGCGCGGGTCGAGTGAGGGCAACCAATCGTTCGCTTGCGTCGATCTTGTCGGAATCGGCCTGGAGATTCTGGAGAAGCTCGTTAAGAATGGCGCGGCGTCGGTCGCTGGACTCTTCGTCTCGAAGGACCCGCAGTACAACGTCACTCAAGTGGCGGGCCAGTACCTCCGGCTCTTCAGCGGCATCTAGTCGACTGCGGCGTACCTCCAGCCCTGTGGCCTGGATTTGCTCCGCGAGTCGCTGAGTCATCAGGCTGTCGTACAGGCCTTCGTTAAGCGGATCCATGTCGCCCCCTTGCGTGTGGACTCTATTAGGAGGCACTGACAGCCTGCGTGTGTCCGTCGAGGATGTCCTCCACGATGGGGATATCCGCTGGAGACCAGTCAAGGTCGGGAAGTTGCGCGAGCGGCACCCAACGCATCTGGTCGTGATCAGTGCTGTTGGTCGGTGCATCGCTGGTTAGCTCTGCCCAGTAACAAGCGAGATCAATCAGTTTGATGCCGAGCGGAGTGACGTGCCGGGACGCGAGCTCCCCGACGACAACGTGTACGTCAAGTTCTTCCTGAAGTTCGCGCGTGAGCGCTTGTTCCGGTGTCTCGCCCGGAGCGATCTTGCCGCCGGGGAACTCCCATAGGCCCCCAGCGCTGCGCCCTGGCCTGCGGCGCGCGGCGAAGACAGTGTTGCCCCTTCGGATGATGGCCCCGACGACGGGCAGGGTTTCCGGCTCAGACATGACCCTCCGTACGCAGTTGGCGCCAGCTTAGGGGCCGTCCGTCGATGGGGTCTATATCGGCGGTCAGAACTCCAGATCTGACGGGGCGCCTGGCATACATTCAGGTCATGACTTACCCAGGCGTACCGCAGCCTCCGCAGCCCTACGGGCCGAACCCGGGCCAGCCCGGGGGATACCAGACACCGCCGCCGAAGAAGTCACCGGCGGTGACAGGCCTCGGCTGGGGCATCTTCGGCGTGGGATGTCCATGCTGCTAGGCATGCTCAACAGCATGGGCCGGGGCCAGCTGGAGCTGATCGACCTCGATCCCGCCATCACCGCCGGCGGCTTCATCGGCCCGCTCCTGATGGTCGTGCTGCCGCTGGCGCCGGGCTGGTTCATGCGAACCACCACGGGCGGGCAATGCGTCCCTGGCGCAAGAACGAACCGCTCGCCCAGCAGCAGCACCCTCAGTGGCAGCCGTGGCAGGAGGCTCCCCGTTGGTCGTGAGTACGCCGGGCGATCTGGTTCGCGGGCCGCCGCGGAAGGCCAACCTCATGAAGAGCTGGGCGGGCATCGGCCTGGCCACGCTGTTCGTCCTCGCGGGCCTGAGCAGCATCACGACCGATCTGTCCCTGGCGTCGATGTGCCTCGGCCTGGCCCTGCTCGTCGGTTACGGCGGCTTCCGGTACGGGAGGGAATACCAGGAGCGGAGGGCCGCGTACGAGGAGGCCGTCCGTGAAAGCCCGGAGCCGCGCCACCGTCCCCCGAATCGGTAGCGCGGCCCCGGAGTGGGTCAGCGCAGCGCCGGCTTGCGCTGCGACTTCAAGTCCTCGACCTCTTCGACCGCAGACGGCCCCTGCGGCGGGGAAGGCATGAGCGGCTTCGGGTCGGCGACGGTCGGATAGCGATAGCCGAACAGCTTCTCGTCCTCGCCCTCGGTCTTCAGCTCGGCGGCAGGGTCGGACCGTCCCTTGTCGAGCAGCGCCGCCCCCGGTGAGTCCGCGGGATCCCGAAGGCCCTTGCGCTCGGCGAGCGGAGCCCGATCCCGTTCGGCCTGCTGCTGGCGCTGGGCACGGCTGTCGACGTCCTGGGTGATCTTGTAGGCCTCGGTCTCCGAGATCCGTCCGCCACCCGGCAGCGGCGGTGCGCCCGCCCGGACCTTGCCCGCGCTCCCACTGAGCTCCTGCGTGAGCGCGTCGAGGTAGCCCTTCGCCTCCTCGAACAGCTGCTTGGCCTGGGAGGCCACGGTCTTCAGGCCGTTCACGACGGCCTGGAAGTTGCTCACGATCTGATTGAGAGTGCCCACCAGGTCAGCGATGTCCTTGAGCGCCCAAGCGAGTGCGATCTCCGCGAACGGGCCCGACAGCGCGACCTTCACCGCAGCCTTCTTGGCCCACTTCTTGATCTCCTTGCGGATCAGGTCGTAGACCGCCTGGACGAGCTTCGACATCAGCTTCATGAACGCAGCCATGGCGTTGGCACACATGCCGGCGGTGGTGAACAGCGCATTCATCTGGCCGTGGATCTTCTTGTAGGTCTCCGCCTCCGGGCTCTGCCACGAGGGAAGATCGCCCGCCACGGCCCAACACGCAGGCGCCGAAAGGGTTGACCGTGAACGAGAAGAATGGCCCGCAGCAGATGGGCGTCAGCCCGCCTCGACCACGCGCCGCCACGCCTCACGCCGCTCGCACCGCGGATCGGACTCGACACGGCGCTCCACGTCCAGGATCAACGTACGCCGCTGCTCGACGTCGTAGCGCGGCCACTCCTCAAGCGGTCGTCCGTGCCGCGCGAAGTGCGTCCACTGGTCCTGCATGTGTTCGCTGAGCTCGACCCAGCCCCGCGTACCGCCCAGCGCCGACATCACCCGCGCCAGCTCGCCCGACAGGTCGCCGAACAGCGGCAACAGCTCGCCGCCGTGGGTGGCGTCCATGCCGACCAGCTTCGTCAGTCGCGGGGCGAAGTCGTAGCGGTACGCGTACACCGGCGCGAACACCGAGTGGTGCTCCATGACCTCCACCGACGGATACCAGAACGCGCCGTCACCCGACAGGTCCGCCATCGCCGAGCGCTTCGGCCAACCCGGGTAGAGCCGGCGCAGCACGTCCGCCGGAGGCGTCTCGTCGCCGTCGACGTGGGCGAAGTCGCCGTGGGGGTCCATGAAGGAGTGGGCCTTCATCACCATCTGCTTCCACGTCGGCTTCAGCGTCGGGTTGGTGGGGGAGAAGTGGGAGAACAGCGTCCCCTCGCGGTCGCACGTGCCGACGATGATCGGCACCGGGTTGGCCTGCCCCTGGGCGATCGCCGCCACCGGCGTACGCGGCACCAGGTCGCCGTCGACCGCCGGCACCACCGGGATCGCCGACGGCTCGTCCTCCAGCCCCATCGCCGACAGCCGCGACAGCGCGACGGAGAGCTCCATCCAGTCGGCGTTCTCAAGCGCGTCCATGACCTGCTCGTGGTCACCCGGGTCGTCGACCAGGTGCCCCAGGAACTCCCGTGCCCAGATGTGGGCCTGGTCCATCATCGGCACCACGCGCGGCGCCGAGCTCTGCGAGATCGCCCGATGGAACAACGGGTACGCGCGCGGCACCGTCAGCAGCGTCGTGATCGAGATGGCGCCCGCCGACTCCCCGAAGATCGTCACGTTGTCGGGGTCGCCGCCGAACGCCGCGATGTTGTCGCGCACCCACTCCAGCGCGGCGATCTGGTCGCGCAGACCGAGGTTCGACTCGATCGGCCGGTCGGGCGTCGCGTACTGGTCGAAGTGGAGCCAGCCCAGCGCGCCCAGGCGGTAGTTCAGGCTCACGTAGACGACGTCACCGCGGCGGACCAGCGACGAGCCGTCGTAGGTGGGCTCCGACGAGGCGCCGTTGACGTACGCGCCTCCGTGGATGAAGACCATCACCGGAAGCCGGTCGTCGCCCGGCTCGGTGGGTGCGGTCACGTTCAGGGTGAGGCAGTCCTCCGAGCGGGGCAGCCGGCGGTCGAGGGTGCCCAGGCCGATCTCACGCGGCTGGGCGGCCATCGGCCCGAACTCGATGCACTCGCGCACGTCCGGCCACGGCTCCACCGGCTGCGGTGCGCGGAACCGCAGCGGCCCCACGGGCGGGGCGGCGTACGGGATGCCGCGCCAGTGGGCGACGTCCCCGTCGATGAACCCGCGCACGGTGCCGGCCGTGGTTTCGATCTCGAGCCTGCGCATGTGGCCCATTGTGCGCGCGTCCGTGCGGGAAAGACGCTCCCCGTCTCATGATGTGAAGACGAATGGCGCCATAGGTATGCCCTATGGCATGCTCCTCGTCATGACCATCATGCTCCGCGCCGCCCATCGCCGTGACAACGCCTCCGTCGCTGTCATGTGCTGCATGATGCGCCGGCGCGCGATGTGTGGATGAGGCTGTGACGGCACCAGCTCAGACCTGATCCGCGGCGGCGCGCGACCTCCACCGAGGTCCGTGCGTCCGGATCCCCTCGTCGCGCGCCTGATGTGCGCCGCCACCGCCCACCCGTACGCATGCCCCACCACATCCACCATTCCCGGGGAGAATGATGTCCAACCACGCCGCACGCCTCATCACCGCCGCCGAGCTCGCCCAGATCAAGGACGCCCCCGGCGTCGTCGTCCTCGACGCGACCACGATCCTCGTCCAACCGGCCGGCGACGGCTATTACACGACCTCGTCAGGACGGGAGACCTTCGAGCAGGGCCACATCCCCGGCGCACGCTTCGCCGACCTGCTCGAGGACCTCGCCGACCGCGACGACCCCAAGGAGTTCACCGTCCTCCCGCCCGAGGAGTTCGCCCAGCGCATCAGCGCCCTCGGCGTCTCCAACGACACCACCGTGGTCGTCTACGACCAGGGCGTGAACATGTGGGCCACCCGGCTGTGGTGGAATCTGCGCCTGGTCGGCCATGACGACATCCTCGTCCTTGACGGCGGGCTTCCCGCCTGGAGGTCTGAGGGCCACGAGATCGCGACCGGCCCCGCCGACGCCGTCGAGCCGGTGACGTTCACCGCCCACCCCCGCCCCGAGCTGTACGCCTCGGCCGACGACGTGGCCGCAGCCATCGACGACCCCTCGCGCGTGCTGGTCAACTCTCTCGACCACCCCACCTTCACCGGCGAGCGCCACACGTACGCCCGCCCCGGCCGCATCCCGGGATCGCTCCACATCCCGTTCCCCGAGCTGTCCGACGCCGACGGCCGCGCGAAGGACGTCGACACGTTCCGCGCCGTCGGTGACGCCGCCGCAGTCGCCGACGGCGACGCCACCCCCATCGCCTACTGCGGTGGCGGCATCGCGGCGACCTACGTCGCGTTCCAGCTCGCCCGGGCCGGCCGAGACGACGTCGCCGTCTACGACGGGTCGCTCACCGAGTGGGCCGCCGACGAGTCCCGCCCCCTGGTCACAGGCAAACCCGCCTGATCCCGCCGCTCACACAAGGAAGACCCATGGACCAACTGCCCATCATCGACCTCTCGCTGGCCGACAACCCCGCCACCGCACCCCGTCTGCGCGACGACCTCCTGCGCGCAGCCCACGAGATCGGCTTCTTCTACCTCGTCGGCCACGGCCTCGACCAGGCGCGTCAGGACGAGGTCGTCCGCGTCGCCCGCGAGTTCTTCGCGCTGCCCGACGACGAGAAGCGCCGCATCGAGAACCTGCGTACGCCTCACTTCCGCGGCTGGGCCCGCATCGGCGGCGAACGTACGCAAGGCCGTACCGACTGGCGTGAGCAGGTCGACATCGCCGTCGAGCGCGAGCCCGTCACGATCACCGACACCACGCCCGACTGGGCCGTGCTGGAGGGCCCCAACCAATGGCCCGAGCGCCCGGCCGAGTTCCGCCCCGTCTTCGAACGCTGGCACCGCGACCTGTCCGCCGTCGGCCATCGCCTGCTCCAGGAGTGGTCGCAGGCGCTCGGCCAGCCGCGCGACTTCTTCGACGCCGCGTACGCCGACCAGCTCAGCCTGATAAAGGTCGTCCGCTACCCGGGCCGTGAGGGTGACGACCAGGGTGTGGGCGCCCACAAGGACTCCGGGCTCCTGACGCTGCTGCTGGTCGAGCAGGGCAAGGCAGGCCTACAGGTCGAGGGCCCCGACGGCCGATGGATCGACGCACCGCACGTCGACGGCGCGTTCATCGTCAACATCGGTGAGCTGCTCGAGAGCGCTACCGATGGCTACCTGATCGCGACCAACCACCGCGTCGTCTCGCCGCCGCCGTGGGACGACCGCATCTCCGTGCCCTTCTTCTACAACCCCGGCCTGGACGCCGTCATCCCGCGCCTGCAGCTGCCGCCGGAGCTCGCGGCCCGCTCCCGCGGCGTCACCCAGGACGAGTCCAACGCCATCTTCGACACCTACGGCGCCAACGCGCTGAAGTCCCGCCTGCGCTCCCACCCGGACGTGGCCGAAATCCATCACCAGCGCCTGCTCGCCCGCGCCTGATCCCACAAGGAGATACCCATGAACCGACGTACCTTCCTGCGCGCCACCGGCGGCGCCGCACTGCTGACCGGCCTCACCGCCACCGGCTGCGGGACCGGTGGTTCCAGCGGTGACCTGCGCGTCGCCGCCTCGTCCGTGCCCCACGCCGAGATCCTCCGACACATCAGCGAGTCCGGGGTGCTGAAGGACACCCGTCTCAAGATCTCCGAGATCTCGGGCGACCTCGACGCCAACCAGCTCCTCGTCGGCGGTGACATCGACGCGAACTATTTCCAGCACGTGCCGTACGCCGACGACTGGGCCAAGCAGCACGGCGGCGTCTCCTTCGCCCACGTCGCGAAGGTCCATGTCGAGCCTCTGGGCCTCTACTCGCGCCGAGCCAAGGCCCCCACGGACCTGCCCCAGGGTGGCACCGTCGTGCTCCCCGACGACGTCACCAACTTCGCTCGCGGCCTGTTCCTGCTCGCCGACGCCGGGCTGCTCACGCTCGACGTCGCGCGAGGCGGCGCCGCGATCGACGTCACCGAGCGCAACATCACCGGCAACCCCAAGGGACTGAAAATCGTCGGCATCGACGACGCCCAGCTGCCCCGCACGCTTGACGACCCCACCATCGCCGGGGCCGTCATCAACGGCAACTACGCGCTCGAGGCGCGCCTCACCCCGGCCAAGGACGCCCTGCGACTCGAGCCGAAAGAGAACAACCCGTACGCCAACGTGCTCACCGTCCTCGGCGACAAGGCCGGTGACCCGCGAGTCAAGGCACTCGCCACGGCCCTGACCTCGCCCGAGACCGCGGACTGGATCACCCAGCGCTACAGCGGGTCGGTGCTGCCGGTGGCCCAGACACCAGCGGGGGCTCGATGATCCGCGTCGAGAACGTCACCAAGGTCTTCGACGGCGGCGTACGCGCCCTCGATGACGTCAGCCTCGACATCGCCGACGGCGAGGTCATGGGCATCATCGGCCGGTCCGGGGCTGGCAAGTCGACGCTGCTGCGCTGCCTCAACCTGCTCGACCGGCCCACCTCGGGACGGATCCTGCTTGACGGGCAGGATCTCACCGCGCTTTCGGAGCCCCAGCTCCGGCCCCTGCGCCGCCGCATCGGCGTGGTGTTCCAGCAGTTCAACCTGCTCGACTCGCGCGACGTCCGCGGCAACGTGGCCTTCCCGCTCGAGGTCGCGGGCATCCCGCGGCGCGAGCGCGAGGCCCGCGTCGACGAACTGGTCGAGCTCGTCGGACTGGCCGACCGCCGCTTCGCCCACCCGGCCCAGCTGTCCGGAGGCCAGAAGCAGCGTGCTGGCATCGCGCGAGCGCTCGCCGGCGACCCGCGTCTGCTGCTGTGCGACGAGCCCACGTCGGCGCTTGACCCCGAGACCACCGAACAGATCCTCGACCTCATCGCCCAGCTCAACCGCACGCTCGGGGTGACCGTCGCGATCATCACCCACGAGCTCGACGTCGTACGCCGCATCTGCACGTCCGCAGCGCTCCTCGAGGACGGACGCGTCGTCGAGACCGGACGGCTGGCCGACCTGGTCGCCGCCGACGACTCCCGGCTGGGCGAGGCGATCCTGCCGTCCGGCGTACGCGACACGGCGCACGCCCGGGCGATCACCGCGTTCCTGGCCCGCGAGGGCGTACGCGCGGGGCTCGAGGGGGTGGGTGCGTGAAGACGACCGTGGCCCAGGCGCTGCCGGAGGTCTGGGAGGCGCTGCAGGAAACCCTGCTGATGGTGGGGGCCGCCTCGGTGCTGACCGTGCTCATCGGGACCGCGATCGGCGTCCTGCTGGTGGTCACCGGGCCCCTCGGGTTCTGGGCGAACCGCCCGCTGAACCGGGTGCTGGGCGCCGTCATCAACGTGGGTCGCTCGCTGCCGTTCATCATCCTGCTGATCGTGCTCATCCCGCTGACCCGACTGCTGGCCGGCACCTCGATCGGTCCGGTCGCGGCGATCGTGCCGCTGACGGTCGGCTCGGTACCTTTCTTCGCCCGGGTCGTGGAAGCGTCCCTGCACGAGGTGGCCCGCGGCAAGGTCGAGGCGGCTCGCGCGATGGGTGCCACCAACCGGGACATCGTGGTCAAGGTGCTGCTGCCCGAGGCCGCTCCCGGGCTCGTGGCCGGCATCACCCTGACCGTCGTCATGCTCATCGGCTTCTCCGCGATGGCCGGAACGATCGGCGGCGGGGGGCTGGGGGACTTCGCCATCCGCTACGGCTACCAGCGTTTCAACACCCCGGTGCTGCTCGTGGCCGTCGCCGTGCTCATTGTGTTGGTGCAGGGCGTCCAGAGCCTCGGCGACCTGATCGTGGCACGCATGGCACGACGCCGCGGCTGAGGACTGCGAATAATCCCTTGTCCCGTGGAGGAGGCCGACCTACCGTGGACGTACACGAGGAAGGAGGTGGTCCGACGAATGATTGGCGAACGGACTTGTGAGGTGGCTCACCGCTGACGCGGTGCGCTCTGACGGACTGCTCGGCGAATCCACCCGAGCCACCGGACCCGCGGGTGCCGGCCCCTCGTCCAGGCCGGCCGTCAAGAACGACGAACCCGCGGGTCTTTCCGTGCCCACACAGATTCCCGGAGTCGACACGAATGGGCGTACGATCAGTTGGCTTTGGCCATCGACTCACCGAGCTGCCGAAAGGAGCGCACCGATGGATTCCCCCGAGGTCACGCTGGCTGAGATCGTCGACCAGCTCTCTGCTGGGCGCCCCGAGCCTTCCGACGTCCTTCAACGCGTGCTGGACCTGTCCCTGCGCGGAATTGACGGGGCCGACGGCGCAAGCGTGACGATCTACGGGGCCGAAGGGAAGCCGTTCACCACTGCTGTGAGCCACGACTGGGTCCTCGAGGTCGACCGCATGCAGTACGAGACGTTGCAGGGTCCGTGCCTCGAGGTCGCCTCCACTTCCGCACCCGTCGCCGGTTCTGCCGATCTTGCCGAGAGCGAGCACTGGCCGGTTTTCGGACCCCAGGCCGCTGCCGTCGGCGTACAGGCCGTCCTCGCCGCCGGCCTGTCGAGCCGTCCAGACCCCGGCGCCGCCGGGCAGCCGCCCGGCGCCCTCAACCTGTACTCGCGCAGCCGCGCCCGCTTCGACGAGGCCGACCGCGAGCGTGCGGTGCTGCTCGCCGCCATCGCCGGGGTGACGATAGCCCTCGCCGAGGCCCGCGGGAAGAACCGCCGTCTCAACGAGGCGCTCACCAGCCGCGACGTCATCGGCCAGGCCAAGGGCATCCTCATGGAGCGTCACGGCATCAGCGCCGACGACGCCTTCTCGACCCTGCGCCGCACCTCGAACCAGCTCAACATCAAGCTCCGCGACGTCGCCGAACGCGTGACCGCTGAGTTCACGCGTCCGGTACGCGGTCGCGACAAGAAGACGAATCTGCCCAAGCTCTGAGCACTCCGCGAGGCGCCGTGCATAATGGCCCCGTCAGATCCCGGTCGAACAGCGTGCCGCGAGTAATTTCTTTGCCTGCAGGAAAATCTCGATGTTCGACCATGCTGCCTCAGGTGCGGCGAAAGACAAGACCCGGGCGCTCGCGCTCGCCGTTGAAGGACTGCTCCTTGAGGCCGCCCGCGCCGAGGGTGCCGACCGTGACCTGCTCCACGAGCAGGCCGTCGTGACGGCGCTACCTGTGGCCGACTCGATCGCCACCCGTTATGACGGGCGGGGCATCGAGCGCGACGACCTCGTCCAGGTTGCCCGGCTCGGCCTCATCAAGGCGGTCCTCGGCTACCGGCCCGGTGCCGGTGAGGCATTTCTCGCCTACTGCGTTCCCACGATCGCCGGCGAGCTCAAACGACACTTCCGGGACACCCTCTGGCTCGTACGACCACCCCGGTCCGTCCAAGAGACGATGCTCGCCGCCTATCGGACGAAGGCCGACATCGAGTCACGGGGCGGCCAAGGAACCGCCGAGGCGATCGCCCAGGAGCTCGGGCTCGACGTCATGGACGTGCGCGTGGCGATCGCCAGCCGTGGGCTGATGACGTCGGCGCCCTTGCCGCGGCACGACCCGGTCCACGACGAGGCCTACGACTCCGTGCTCTCCCGTCGCACCGTGGTCGAGGCCGTGAACCGGTTGCAGGAGCGCGAGCGTGAACTGCTGCGCCTGCGGTTCGTCGAGGAGCTATCCCAGTCAGACATCGCCCGACGGCTGGGTATCAGTCAGATGCAGGTCTCCCGTGAGCTTGCTCGACTCGTACGTCGTCTGCGAGCCGTGCTGACAGACTCTCGGGAGGGAGCCCACCCACGCCCCTGAGCGTCAACAGCTCCGCCAGCGTCGAAGAGGGGTCGACCACGGGGTCGGTGGACGCCACCAGCACCTGTAGGCGGGGCACGTCCACGATGGTGGCCATCGCGGGGTCGGTGCCGGGGCGGAACACCGCGACGAGCGGCTGCTTCAGCGTCAGCTCGGCCAGCCCCAGGACGTGCCCGCGCAGCGTGCCCGGCTCACCGTCGCCACCGAGGTGGGCGACGCGGACGAGGTCGGTCAGGTGGGGCGCGCGGCCCTGGACGGCGCCGCTGATCGCGGCCGCGTCCTCGGCGGTCTGGGTCATCACCAACAGCCGGCGCGGCACTTCGGTGTCGAACTCCACGTCGGGCTGCACCTCGAGGCGGCAGATCTCGTCGGGGCGCGCTATCGCCATGAGGCGCAGCACCGTGTTCGGGTCACGGTCGTGGAGCAGGCTCAGCGCCCAGTCGGTCCACACGCTCTCGGGGCCCGTGGAGGCACGCACACGGCGCAGCCAGCCCGCCGCGTCGAGCCCGGAGAGCCCGGACCACGGGTCGGACAGGATCGCCGTCGGGTCGGCGTCCATGTGGAGGCTTTCGTACGCGCTGCGGGCCAGTGCCAGCGACGAGTCGAGCTCGGACAGCGCGCTGGCGGCGTCCCAGCCCATCACGTCGAGACGGTCGCCGAGCGCGGAACCGGTCGCCTCGAACGACGGCATCCCACACTCCGTGGGCGACGCGGTCATCGCGCGTGTGAACACCGCCAGCAGGTCGCCGGGGACCTCGTAGTCGAATTCAGCGATCACATGCGCGCCGACCTTGAGTCGTCCTTCGAGCTCCATGGGGCCTCCTTGAGGGGTCATCGGAGTGATACCCCGGCCGCCGCGGAGTCAAACATCTTGACCGGCCAGACGGTCAGAGAGCGCTTGGAACAGCGCCGGAGCGGCCGCCAGCACGAGGTCGGCGGACTCCCTTCCGCCGGCGGGGCCGCCCACGACCGCGCCCGCCTCGCGGCACACCAGCGCCCCGGCCGCGTGGTCCCACGGGTGCAGCCCGGCCTCGAAGTAGGCCTCCAGACGCCCGCATGCCACGTACGCGAGGTCGACGCTCGCCGCGCCCATGCGCCGGATGTCGCGTACGTCGCCGATGAGCCCGGCGACCACCGCGGCCTGCTTCGTGCGGCGCTCCGCGGCGTACGCGAACCCCGTTGCGACGAGCGCCTGGCCCAGGTCGTCCTTCGTCGAGCAGGAGATCGGCTCGCCGTTCAGCGTCGCCCCCTCGCCGCGTGCGGCGGAGAAGAGCTCGCCCAGCACCGGCAGGGACACCGCACCGGCCACCGCCTCCCACCGCGCGGGATCGGGATCACCCTCGACCACGGCGACGGACACGCCCCACATCGGGATGCCGTAGAGGTAATTGACAGTGCCGTCGATCGGGTCGACCACCCACGTCAGCCCCGACGAGCCGGAGACCGACGCGCCCTCCTCGCCGAGGATCCCGTCCTCGGGGCGTGCGGCGCGGATGCGCTCCCGGATCAGTTCCTCGGTGGCGCGATCGGCGGCGGTGACGACATCGGTGGGCGTGGACTTGAGATCGGCGACACGGACACCTCTGCGACGCTCGGCCAGCGCGTACTCCCCGGCCTCGCGTGCGATGTCGGCGGCGAGCACTCGGAGCGACTGGGGCACGGCATCAGCCTAACCGCGATCCCGGCCGGGTTCACCACCAGTTCATACCACCACCCTAGGCTTCGCTCATGTTGCAGAACCTGCGTGAATACATCGATCGGCTGCGCGCCGAGGGCTACACCATCGCCGGCGCCGAGGGCGAAGACCCGGAGCTGATCGATCCGGGCGGCTCGGCCGTCGAGACCTGGGAAGAGGACTACCCCTACGACAGCCGGCTGGGCCTCGCGGAATACACCGAGGAGAAGCACAAGCTCCAGATCGAGCTCCTCAAGCTGCAGTACTGGGCGCAGGACAACAACGAGCGCATGGTCATCGTCTTCGAGGGCCGCGACGCCGCCGGCAAGGGAGGCACCATCAAGCGCTTCACCGAACACCTCAACCCGCGGTACGCGCGCGTGGTCGCCCTCGCCAAGCCGTCCGACCGCGAGCAGGGCCAGTGGTACTTCCAGCGCTACATCCAGCACCTGCCGACGTTCGGCGAGTTCGTGATGTTCGACCGCTCCTGGTACAACCGCGCCGGTGTCGAGCGCGTCATGGGCTTTTGCACCGACGAGGAATACGAGGTCTTCATGAAACAGGCCCCGCTGTTCGAGGAGATGCTGATGGACTCGGGCATCCACCTCACCAAGTTCTGGTTCTCGGTGACCCAGCACGAGCAGCGCACCCGCTTCGCCATCCGACAGATCGATCCAGTCCGCCAGTGGAAGCTCTCGCCGATGGACCTCGAGTCGCTCGACAAGTGGGAGGCCTACACCGAGGCGAAGGAGCAGATGTTCCTGCGCACCGACACCGACCGCGCCCCGTGGATCACGATCAAGTCGAACGACAAAAAGCGCGCCCGCATCAACGCGATGCGCGCGTTCCTGAACCAGTTCGACTACGAGGGGCGTGACGACTCGGTCGTCTACGAGCCCGACCCGCTGATCGTGCGCCGCGGCAAGGACGCCGTCGGCGACTGACCCGGCGGCTCAGTCCTCGGGCCAGAACACACCCGTCATCTGCTCGGCGGTCCGCCACAGCCGGGCCGCCGAGTCGGCGTCCAAGGCCTTCTTCGGCAGCGGCACGATGCCCGGGGCGCCGCGCAGCTGGAGCAGCCCCTCCGGGCCGATGGCCGACCCTCCGGGCACGTCGGGAAGGGTGGCGGCCGCGAGCGTGGGCAGCGCCGCGAGGTCGGGCCGGGTGATCAGCGGCATCACTGTGCCGAGCCGGCTGAAGCGGCCGCCGTTGATGTTGGTCGCGGCCCACCCCGGATGGGCGATCGTGCTGGTGAGGCCCCAGCCCTGGTGGTCGGAGCGGCGCTGCAGCTCGACGGCGAACGTGGTGAGGGCGAGCTTCGACCGGGCGTAGGCCGCGCCGGGGGAGTAGCGGTGGGTCAGGTCGGGGCCAAGGCCGAGCGTGCCGCGGAACGCCGTCAGGCTGCCGACCGACACGATCCGGGCGCCCTGGGCGAGCCGCAGCGACGGCAGCAGCAGGCCGGTCAGGGCGAACGCGCCCAGGAAGTTCGTGCCGAGGTGGAGCTCGAACCCGTCGATGGTGGTCTGGCGCTGGCGCGAACCCGACATCACGCCCGCGTTGTTGACGAGGATGTCGATGGGGCGGCCCTGATCGTTGATCTGACCCGCGGCGCGGCGGATCGATGCGAGGTCGCTGAGGTCGACCTGCTCGATGCGGAACGCGGCCTCACGGTGGGCCTCCCGCAGCCGGGCGACGACGCGCCGGGCCTTGGTCAGGTCGCGCACGGCGAGGATCACGTCGGCGCCGGCCATGCCGAGACGCGCGGCGGTCTCGAGGCCGATGCCACTGGTCGCGCCGGTGACCAGGGCGATGGTCCCCGACAGGTCGGGGACATGGACGGGACTGTTCACGCGAGCTCCTGAGGATTCTCCTCAGAGTCTAGGCCTCCCCGTCCGGGGCCACGCCGGCTTTGACCCAGAACGCTCAAGATTCCCTGAAAATCCAACCCCGCCTGACTCCACCGTCGATCAGACCGGCTCGTCGGACCCCTGGGGCGCGGTCGCGGCCATCAGCTGTTCGATGGCCCGGCGGTCGTCGACCGACGGCAGGCCCCAGTGCGGCTCGTAGCCGTACATCTCGCGCAGCGGCGTGCCCGAACGGTTGCCGTCGCACAGCTCGATGTCGTCGGTGGTGATCAGGCCCGGGTGGAGGACGCCCACGGCCTCGCTGACCTTCAGCAGGTCCCGGCGCAGAGTCCGGACGTACGCGGCCACCCGTCCGGCCTTGTGGTCGGGGTCGAGGCCGCGCTCGAGCCACGGGTTCTGGGTCGCCACGCCCGTCGGGCACAGGCCGGTGTGGCACTTCTGGGCCTGGATGCAGCCCACGGCCAGCATCGCCTCGCGGGCGACGTTGACCATGTCGGCGCCGAGCGCGAACGCGATGAGCGCGTTCTCGGGCAGGCCCAGCTTGCCCGAGCCGATGAACGTGACCCGCTCGACCAACCCGGCGCGCGCGAAGATCTCCAACACGCGGGCGAACCCGATGCGGAACGGCAGTGCGACCGAGTCGGAGAACACCAGCGGCGCCGCACCCGTGCCGCCCTCGCCGCCGTCGATGGTGATGAAGTCGACGCCGCGCTGGCCGTCGGCCATGGCGTCGGCGAGCTGGTGCCAGAACGTGAGGTCACCGACCGCCGACTTGATGCCCACCGGCAGCCCGGTGGCTTGGGCGATGGTCTCGACGAAGTCGAGCATCGAGTCGACCGAGTCGAACGCCGAGTGGCGCGACGGCGAGATGCAGTCGACGCCCTCCGGGATGCCGCGGATCTCCGACACCTCCGGCGTCACTTTCGCCGCCGGGAGCACGCCGCCCAGACCCGGCTTCGCGCCCTGCGAGAGCTTGATCTCGATGGCCTTCACCGGCGCGGCCTCCGCGCGGGCCACGAGGCGCTCCAGTGAGAAGTCGCCCTCGGGCGTGCGGCAGCCGAAGTAGCCCGTGCCGATCTGCCAGACCAGGTCACCGCCGTTGAGGTGGTGCGGGGAGATGCCGCCCTCACCGGTGTTGTGCATGCCACCGGCCAGGGCCATCCCGCGGTTGATGGCCTCGACGGCGTTGCCCGACAGCGAGCCGAACGACATGGCCGACACATTGACGACTGAGTTGGGGCGGAAGGCCCTGGCCCGGCCGCGCGGTCCGCCGAGGATCTTCGCCGACGGCAGCCACGCCTGCTCGCCGACGTGGGCCGACGTGGGCGGGGCGACCTCTGAGAAGGTCCGGTGCTTGATGATCGGGTAGGACCCGTTCTCCACGTCGTTGTCGGTGCCGAAGCCGAAGTAGTTGTTCTCACCCTTGGACGATGCGTACACCCAGCGACGCTGGTCGCGGCTGAACGGCCGCTCGTCGTCGTTGCCGGTGACGATGTACTGCCGCAGCTCCGGGCCGATGCTCTCCAGGGCATAGCGGGCGTGTGCGATCACGGGGAAGTTGCGCATCAGCGCGTGGCGCTTCTGGGTCAGGTCGTAGGCGGCGACGCCAGCGACGGCCGCAGCGGGAATGATGGGCAGGGCCTTCTTCCAGGACATGGCGACATTGTTACTTGTCGTCGGTGAACCCTGAGCGACAGGTCGGCCACGATCAGGGGAAGGCAGGGGGCGTACGCATCCGCTGGCCGATGTCTGCGCCGGGCCGCACAGACACCATGGATGTCATGACCATGAATGTGATCCTGACCGCGACCGTGACCCTCGGCATCCTGCTCGTCCTGCTGTGCGCCGTCGTGCCGCCGCTGGTCGAGGCCGAGCTCTGACCCTTCAGCCCAACGGCTGGAGCTCTGCGCGCTCGAAGCGACCCGCCTCGTCGAAGTGGATGAAGAGCGGGCCCTGGGGGAAGCCGATGTCGAAGACCCGGAACGAGCCCGGGTCGACCCAGCGGTGCGGCATGCGCCGCGCCTGAGCCCAGCCCTGCACGGCGCGACGGTGGTCGTTGACGAAGCCGTCCGCCTGCAGGGACCCCGCCATCAGTCGCGTGAAGTCCTCCGCGGCGATGGGCCCCACCGTGAACCCCGCCGGGTCGACCACGAAGATGTCCACGCCGCCCTCGCGTGGCGCCATGTGGCTCGCCGGCATCTCGGTGACACGACACGCCACACCCGCCATCACCCACGGCTGCGCCTGCACCGTGGGTGAGGCCAATTCCGGGATCTGGTTGGCCTCGCCGAACGTACGCAGACGCTCCGACAGCCGCACGAACGGCGAGTCGGCCAGTTCTTCGTCGGCCCACGCCCAGCGTCCCTCGCCGTTCACGACCGACCCCACGTAGTGGGCCACGGCGACGACCTCGTCGCGCTTGTGGAGCCGCGGCAGCCAGGTCACCTGGCGGCGTACGCGGTCAACCTTCTGCTCGTTGGAGCCACCACCGGTCTGCTCGTCGATCCAGGCGGCCAGCGCCGCCTGGGTCTCGGCGTACGCCAGCATCGAGTCGTCGACCACGTCCGCGAATGTGAGGCTCATGGTCGCCAGTCTAGGGACCGGTCACTCGTGGGAGGTCAGCCTCCGGCGCGCGACGAACTCGGTGCGCGCGTACTTGGCGATCGTCCAGGTGTCCCAGCCGTCGAACGCGGCACCCACGCCTCCTCCCAGCACCGGGATGCGCTTGGTCATCGCGACGACCATGCGCTTGCCGGTGATGCGGGCGACGAGCTCGGCGGCGATCCGGTCGGACATGGCGCGCTCGAGGTCGCCGTCGAAGACCGGGGCGGTGGCCACGACGAGCGGGCGCGTGGGCAGGTCGTGTCCCTCGAGGATCCGCTCGAGGTCGTCCCCGACGAGGCACATGCCGATGGCGGTGCGTACGCGGTCGTCGGTCACGTCGTAGCCCTTGAGGTGGGCGATCGCAGCGATCATGCGCGTCTGGAGGACGGCCGCGCCCGCGACGTTTGCGGGCAGCGACACGACGGTCGTGACGAGGCCGCCGATGTTCGTGACGAAGCCTTGTGCGCCGGCCAGGGAGACGTGCTGGGTGACCAGGGAGTCGATCGCGGCCTCGACGTCACCTGTCTTCTGGAGCTGCTTGGCGGCGGCCTCCCGCGCTCCGGGGAGGCGGCCGGCGCCGTCGATGGCGACGTCGAGGATGCGGCGCAGCACGTTGCCAGCCGCGCCGGGCCGCAGGTTCACGGCCGCGGGGACGAGGGCGCCGAGTGCCCGCCCGACGTTGGTCGCGTTGTTCGCCATAGTTCAGCCTCCTGAGAAGTCCTGCCCTCAAGAGTACGTGGCCCGGCCGCCCCTTCCGATGTCGCCGGACCCTGATCCTTCCCCGATCACGCACAATGGTGGCGTGACCACGTTCGGCCCTCCGGAGGACTGGCCCGCCGACGACCTCATCGGGTGGTCGCGCGAGGTCGACCCGATGATGGTCGTCGAGGCGTACGCCAGCGGTGTGTTCCCCATGCCCGTCGAGGACGTCATGGGGTGGTGGTCGCCTCTGCGGCGCGGCATCCTGCCGCTCGACGGACTGAAGGTGTCGAGGTCGCTGCGCAAGACGGCGAAGCGTTACCGCATCACCGTCGACCAGGCGTTCGGGCAGGTCATCGACCGGTGCGCCGACCCGGCACGCGACGGGTTCTGGATCGACGGGACCATCCGCGCGCTCTACCGCAGCCTCCACGCCGGCGGCATCGCCCACTCCGTCGAGGCGTGGGACGCCGAGGGAAGGCTTGTCGGCGGCCTGTACGGGGTGGCGATCGGCGGGCTGTTCGCCGGCGAGTCGATGTTCCACGACACCGTCCACGGCCGCGACGCGTCCAAGGCCGCGCTCATCGGGCTGGTCGACGTGCTCCGCGCCGCGGGCGACATCGACCGGCGCCTCCTCGACGTCCAGTGGCAGACCGACCACCTCGCGACCCTCGGCGTCGTCGAGGTCCCGCGGTCGGCCTACCTGGCACGGCTGGAGCAGGCGCTCGAGCTGTGCGTACCCCGGTTCGGGCAGGATTGAGCCATGCCCGAGCTGCCCGAGGTCGAGTCCCTGCGCGCGTACGTCGCCGAGCGCTGCGTCGGCCACGTCGTCGCCCGCGTCGAGCTCACGGCGTTCTCGGCGCTGAAGACGTATGCGATCGCCCCCACGGCGCTGCAGGGCCTCGAGGTCACCGAGGTCGTACGCCGGGGCAAGTTCCTCGCGCTCGGCTGCGATGGCACGTGGCTGGCGTTCCACCTCGCCCGCGCCGGCTGGCTGCGGTGGAAGGACGCACAGCCCGAGAAGCCCGCCCGTCCCGGCAAGGGCCCGCTGGCGCTGCGCCTCGTGCTCGACGACGGCTCGGGCTTCGACCTCACCGAGGCGGGTACGCAGCGCAAGCTCGCCGTCCACGTCGTCGCCGACCTCGCAGAGGTGCCGGCGATCGCGACGCTTGGTCCCGACCCGCTGGCCGACGACTTCACCCGCGAGGTGTTCGACCGCATCCTCGACGACGCCGGCCGCGCCCAGGTCAAGGGCGTGCTTCGCGACCAGCGGACCATCGCCGGCATCGGCAACGCCTACTCCGACGAGATCCTCCACGCCGCGCGGCTCAGCCCGTTCAAGCCGGCGTCCGGCCTGTCCGGCGACGAGCGCGACACGCTGTTCGCGGCGCTGCGCAGCCAGCTCGCCGAGGCCGTCGCGCGGTCGGCGGGACTGGCCGCGAAAGACCTCAAGGACGACAAGCGCGCCCAGATGCGCGTCCATGGCCGCACCGGCGAGGCCTGTCCCGTCTGCGGTGACACCGTCGCCGAAGTCTCGTTCGCCGACTCGTCGCTGCAGTATTGCCCGACATGCCAGACCGGCGGCAAGAAGCTCGCCGACCGCAGGATGTCAAGACTCCTGAAGTGAACGACGGGCCAGCCCCCACAGGGACCGGCCCGTCGGTCGGTACAGAGGATCAGAGGTCGCCCGCGCGTACGTCATCTCGGTCGAACCAGACGTCGCCGTCCTCCTCGAGCCACGACTGATGGCCCACGCGCTTCTCCTCGTCGCGCGTGCCGGACCCGCGGCCGCCCATGGGGCTGCCAGCCATCGGGCCGACGTTGCCCGGGTTGACGATGCCCTTGCCGTTGGGGCCCATGCTGAACGACGAGCCCGAGCGACCCGAGAACGGGCCGCTGGCACCGCCGCGCATGCCCGGCCCGCCGGGACCGCCCTGGCCGGCCTTCGTGGGGAAGGGCCCCTGGCCCGGACGGCCGCCCTGCGGCGACCCGTTCGTGCCGGTGCCACCCAAGCGGCTGCCCGGGGTATAGCTGCGACCGGGGCCGCTGGTGCCGGGGCCGTTGCCCGGTCCGTTCAGACCCGGGGCGTTGGGCGTGATCAGGCCCGGACGCACGCCGGGGCCGAGCGGTCCGCCCGTCGTCGTCGGGCCGCTGAGACCCGGTGCGCCGGGGCCGTTGGGATTGAGGCTCGGCGTGATCGTCGGGCCTGTGCCGCGCGGCATCGTGTCGACCCCGGCCGCACGCGTGCCGGGCTCGTCGACGGGCAGCTTGCTGGCGTCGTCGGCCCAGCCGGGATGGGGCTCACTGCCGAGGTCGGGCACGTGCGGCGAACCGCCGCCGACCGGGCCGCCGGAACCGCCGTGACCACCGGGGCCACCCAGGTCGGGGCCGCCGTATCCGAGTCGTTCGTCGGATTCCGGAGCGGGGGAGTCGCTCGGGCGCGGCTGGTAGGAACCCAAGCGGTCGTCGCCCGCGTACCGGTCCTCACCCGTCGGGCTGCCCGAAGGCAGCGGCGGGCGGTAGGAGTCGGCGCGCGACGACGAGCCGAAGTCGGGACGCACCGGGGCCTCGAACTCGGTGGGACGCGTGTTGCGGCCCGTCACGTCGTTCTTGACGAACTTCGGCTCCTCGAGGATCGTCGGTGTGAAGTCGGTCATGGCGGTGTTCGCCGACTGGGCGCTCGCGCGCACGTTCTCCCGCGGCGTGGAGTTGAGGCCCAAGCCCTCCATCATGCGGTCGAAGTAGTGGGTGTACTGCGTCACCGGCGTCTCGGTCTTCGTGAAGATCGACGGCGGGGGCACTATCGGCGTAGAGCTCTGCAGCGCCTCCCAGTCGGGCTTTTCCCGGCGCGCACGCTGGCCGTTCGCGCCGTCGAGAACCACGTAGGCCGCATTCTTCTGCCGGTTCTGGAGGTCGTCGTCGTCGCCGGTCACGAACTCGTCGACCTTGCCGAACAGCGTCTGGTCCTGGTGCTCGCGGTCGACACGCCACTGGGTGTCGTTGTCCCACGGGATGTCGTTCATCAGCGCGCTCACCATCGCCTGGCCGACCTGGCGGTTGACCGGCTCGAGGGCGGCCGCGTTGGCGTCGGCCGCCCGCGAGATGCGCTCGGTGCCATTCAGCAGGTCGGCGGTGATCACCGCGCGGAAGATGTCGGCGCCATCACCGCGCCAGCCCTCCTTCTCGTCGAGCAGCGCCTTGAGCCGCTGCTCGATCAGCTCGTTGATCTCCCGCAGGGAGGCCGCCGCATCGCGCCACACCGTCTCGGCATGGTCGACCGAGTAGGCGTCGACCGAACCGATCGCAGCGAGGATCTCGCGCTGGGTGTGGCCGTGGTAGGTGATCGGGCCGCCGGAGCCGCCGTCGTCTGCAATCATCATCGCGATCAGAGCGCCTTGTTGCCCAGCGCCGCCTTGATGTCGGACGCCACGGACGCGTTGAGGTCCTCGGCGGCGGCATAGCCGCGGGACAGCAGCAGCGTGCCCTCGGACAGCTCGGCCACGCGCTTGCGCAGGGCGACGAGGTTGGCGTGGGCCGCGCGGACGGCCTTGTCGTGGTCCGCGGTCGCGCCGGCCGACGCGTAGTAGGCGCCGAAGTCGGCCCGCACCGGGTCGATCTCGCGCACGTAGGGCTCGAAGGTCTTCTCGACGTCGCGTACGCGCTCGGTCATCTCGTCGAGAAAACGGGCGAAGTCGCGGATGTCACCGGGGTCGACGTGGACCTCGGACCGCACCGGCGGACGGATGGATCCGCCTCCGCCGTCATGCACCATCTGCTGCACGGTTGCTCCTGGGGCTCGATCGGTGGGGGACCTGACTGGGACGTCACAGCCATCCTCGTCGGTTCCGTGGCTTGACGGAACCGGCGGGACGAGGAAGGTTCCACGCGTACGCGACCGCCGGCAGCGGGCGCGACGAGGCGCCGTCCCCGACAAGGCGAAACGGGCGCGGCCCGAAGGCCGCGCCCGCTCACCGGGTGGGAAGTGGGATCACTTCTCCGACCACATGCCCTGGACGGCGCGCTGGGTGTTCACGTAGTTCTCGCCGATGTTGCCGAGAGCCTGCTCGATGGCGTTGGAGATGTTCTCCATGCGCTCCATCGACTGGTTCCACTCGCGCATCGTGGCCTGGTAGGCCTCGTGCGACGGGCCCTCCCAGGACTCGCCGAGGATGCTGGTGACGTCGCGCTGGAGCTCCTCCTTGGCGCGGGCCATGGCGTTCTTGGCGGCGCGGAGGTCGGCGACACCCTGCGAGATGTGCTCGCGGTTGTAAGAAATCTGATCGTGGCTCATGTCTCTGCTCTTTCCTGAAGTCGTGAGGGGTGGGTGGGTCAGCCGATGAGGTTCTTGAGGCGCGCGGCCACGTCAGAGGACTCGACCTCGGTCTTCGAGTAGTCGACGCCCGACTGGACGAGCTTCTTGTGGAGCAGGTTCAGCGAGTCCTGGACGTCGGAGAACTCCTTGTCGAACTGCTGGAAGGCCTGGTAGAACATGCGGGCGGCGTCGCCCTTCCACGTACCCATGAGGGCCTCGATCTCGCCGTAGAGCTTCTTCTGGATCTGCTTCTCGATCTGACCGTAGGCCTGCTCGACCTCGTTGCCGGCCTTGGCGAGGGTTTCCGGCGAATGCGATTCCTTGGACATGTTTCCTCCAGTTCGGCCGAGTGATGTTCACCCGGGGGTGTGGCGTGTGCCGTTTGGTTGTGTCACCCGGACTTCCGGATGCCGTTCTGTGAAAGACCATAGGAGGCCCACGGGTCAGTCCGGAAGCGGAAATCCCCGGTGCGACGGGCTTTGAGTAGCGAATGAGTAGTTATACCTAGAGCGCCTAGGTGTCGCCCTCCGCCGTGACCCGCGACCCTGCGTAGGGAAGGTTCCGAGGGGCTACGTGGGGCCTCGTCTCGCTGACGCTCGCTCGGCGCACAGGGTGGGGTGGTGCTCGCTCGGAGAACTGGGTGGGCTGGAGCCGGGCGCCCAGGGAGAAGCCGGGGGAAGAGGGTCAGCCCATCTCCGTGGCCGCGCGGATCGACAGCGAGCGGCCCGGGTCCATGCCCTCGGGGATCAGCTTCAGCAGGGCGGGCTCGACCTCGGCGGACTCGAGCTGGCCATAACCCAGAGCGGCCCGCGACTCGGTGTCGGCGATCGCGTACCTCTTGCCGTCGACCACGAGCGTGCCCGGCGTCTCACGACCGCTGCCCCGCGGACGCAGCAGTGCTCCGCGCAACGACGGCATGACGACGGTGTCGGCCACCGCTTCGTCGGGATGCTGCTGGGAGACCGGTGGTGTCGGCGCGCCGAACGCGATGCGGGGGCTCTCGTCCGAGTCGACCCACGTCGCACACACCGAGGCCCGCTCGGTGTTCTCGATGGGCGAGCGCGTCGGCAGCTGGAACGGCATCGCCGGATGGGCGACGCTACGGATCGACGCGTTGCGGGCCTCGTTGGCGTCGCTTGCCCGCACGGGGATCGACTTCTTGCCGTTCGCCACCTCGAGGACCGCCGCCTCCAGCGGCGAGATCTCGCTCAACCCGTCGGACAGCAGGACGTACGAGGTGCGGATCGCGCCGTCGACGTGCATCAGCGTGCCGATCGTCGGATCGAGACCCTGCACCGGGTTCTTCGACCGCGAACCGCGACCAGGGATCTCCAGCGGGTCCAGACGCGGCCCCTGCGGCAGCGCGCGCAGCCAAGCCGAGCCTGGGCGTACGATCTGCTCGCCGAAGCCCAGGTGGAGCGCGATCGCATGCGTGGGCAGCGCGTACGCCCGCCCGCTCGCCACCAGGTATTCCTGGTCGTCATCGGCCTTGGCCACGAACGACGCCGACTCGCCGGGGACCTGCCCCGTGCCGATCTCCAGCGTCGTGAAGCGCTGGTCGCTCGACGACCCGACCGGCGGCGCGACGCTGCACGTGCGGATCGGCCAGTTCGTCACGTCCTTCGGGTCGGGCAGCTGGGCCGGCGCCGACCGGATGCCGATCATGCGCTCGCGGGGGAAGTCGCGCAGCGAGGACGGCTTGACCGACTTCACCTCGCCGCCGCCGGTGGCGAGCTTGGCCGAGGTGATGTTGTAGGTCGGGTAGAGCTTGCCGTTGAGGAACGCCAGCGTCCCGCCCGAGCCCGAGTCGACGATGACCGTGCGGTCGGCCTGCCAGTTCTTCGAGTTTCCGGGCTTGATCAGCCCCACCACGCCGAAGCCCGCCAGGACGAGGATGCCGATCATCACGCTCACCCACATGCCGGTGACCTGACGCTTGATGGGTGGTGCCGGGTCGTCCGGGTCGCGGTCGACCAGCGCCGATGTGAGACGTCCGGTGATGAACGTGTGGGCCTTGAGGAGGTCCTTGCGGCTGGCCATCAGCCCTCCTTCCGGACTCCTTGGCGTTGCGGGCCGTGGGCATTCTGTCGCCTGACGGTGTCACCTTTCAATACGCGCGCTGGTCCTCCTCGTGCGCAGTACGCGGCACACCAGCCCGTCTACAACAGGGTGAAGACGTCACGACTGGCGTTGGATGACCTGTTGTGACGTTTTCGGCCTGTTGTGGGGCGAGATCCATCCATGGGCCCGAGGGCTGGCGGATCGGACCTGATGTGCCCCTAGAGTGATGCTCGATCATCGCCAGAACGAGGAGGACCGGTGTCACGAAGCGGAGAGGTGGCTGCACGTACGCTGCAGCGGCCCTGGCTGCTGCGCAACGCCCCCAGCCTCGTCGCCATCGAGATCGCCGTGCTGGTGGCCGTGGTCTTCCTGCTGGCCCGCAACACCCTCGGCATCCTCGTCGGCGGCTCGCTCCTCATCGCCATCCTCGTGCTCGTCCTGCCGTTCTTCGGCGGCCGCTCGCTCGTGGGCTGGCTGCGGCTTCGTTGGATGTACGGCCGCCGCAGCGCCAACAAGGAGGGCGCCCGCCGCGTCGCCGCCGAGCTCGGTCCTGTCGCCGCCTGGACCGACGGCCTCCGCGTGATCGCCGGTCGCACCGGCCGCGGCGAGGAGATCGGCATCGTCTCCGAGGGAGACGGCTGGGTCGCCGTCCTCGGCGTCCAGGCCGACGACGACCTGCTCGCCGACTCCGGCGCCGAGATCGACCTCGGCCTGCTCGACGGCCTGACCGTCTCCGACGACATCCTGTTCGCCGGCGTCCAGGTCGTCACCTACACCGTGCCCGCGCCCAACGACCTGCTCCTCGGCGGATCGTCTGCCGCCGCGGCCGCCTATCGCGAGACCGCCCCCGTCGTGCCGCCCGCCGTGCGCCGCACCTGGATCTGCGTACGCCTCGAGCCGACGCGCTGCCTCAACGCCGTCACCCGCCGTGGCGAGGGCATCGCCGGGATCCACGCCACCTTGAAGTTCGGCCTCCACCGCGTCCAGTCGGTCCTCAAGCGTGCCGGCGTCGACACGAACATGCTCAACGCCGACCAGGTCGTCGACGTGCTCGAGCTCACCGCCGGGACCACGTCGGCGGCGTCCCGCGGCGTACGCTCCGTCGAGCGCTGGACCCGCTGGGAGTGCGACGGCATGGTCCACGCCGGCCAGCTCGTCCGCCGCTGGGGAACCAACCCCTCGCGCACGTTCCAGCACATCAACGACGCGCTCGCCTCGGCGCCGGTGTTGTTCGGCGTCACGGCGTACACGCTCGAGCCGGGCCGCTCGCCCCACGGCGGCGTACGCGTCGTCGCGCCCAACGACGAGGGCGCCAGCCGCGCCGTCGACCACCTCGCCCGTACGCTCGGCAAGGACGTCAGCCTCGCGCTCGCCGGAGGTACGCAGGTGCCGACGATGCTGGCGACCGTCCCGCTCGGACGGGGGCCGGAGCTGTGAGCGGCTGGGTGCTGCCCGACGCGCCGACGCGCGAGGCAGTGATGACGACCGGGCCGAGCGGCATGGTCCTCGGCGAGGGCCCGCGCGGCCCCGTCTCGATCCGCCTGTTCCGGGAGCGCGGCACCCGGCTCGTGCTCGCCGTGCCGCAGTACGTGTCGTGGCTTCTGGCGTTCCGCTCGATCTCGCTCGGCGCCCACGTCTCCGTCATCGCCGACGACCCGCGCGAGTGGACGGCCCTCGTCGAACGCATCCACGCCCACGGCGGCACCGCCGACCTCGTGGGTCCCGGGCAGCCCCTCCCGGAGGCCGGGCGCCCCTACCGGCCGTCGCTCATCGTCGACGACGCGGCCACGTACGAGGGCTCGACCGCGCAGATCGGCTCCTGGCAGTCGGTGCTGGTGACGATCGACCCCGCGTCCGACTCGCTGGTGTCCGACCTGCGTACGTGCGACATGGGCCTGATCACACCCGAGAACCCCGAGATGGTCGACGCGATGCGTCGCGCGTACTTCCTGAACAACCGCCAGGTGCGCGCGTGCGAGCTCATGGCCAACGACGAGGTCATGCTCGCCGTGCCGCGGCGCATCGTGAAGATCGCGATGCGCCCGACACCGACGGAATACCAGCTGCTGTTCGGCTGACCGCCCTCAGTGGGTGTGGTCGTGGTCCCCGTGGTCGTGGTGGGGCTCGGTGGGCTTGCGCCAGCCGCCGACGAGCTCGACGAACAGGTGGCCCTGCGCCTCGCGCTCGGTCGCGAGCTGGGCTGCCGGGTCGTTCGTGATCGCGGCGCGCAGCACCTTCTTGATGGCCTTCGTCGCCGACGGGCGGTTGCCGAGGATGGCGTCGACCACGGCATCGGTCACGTCACGGAGGCGGTCGTTCGGCGCGACGATCGTCGCGAGGCCCGAGCCCACGGCCTCCTGGGCCTCGATGGCGCGGCCGGTCAGGCAGATCTCCAGCGCGCGCGAGTAGCCCACCGTACGCACCAGCGGCAGCGTGCCACCCAGGTCGGGCACCATGCCCAGCGAGGTCTCGCGGAGCGACATCTTCGCGTCGGCGGCCACCACGCGCAGGTCGGCGGCCAGCGCCAGTTGGAAACCCGCGCCGATCGCGTTGCCCTGGACCGCGGCGACGACGATGGCGTCGCACTCGGCCCACGCCGAGAAGGCCTCCTGGAACGTCGCGATCAGGCGGGACGTCTCGGCCGGCCCCCGGTTCGCGGCGATCGACAGCACCTTCGGCTCTCCCTTGGGCGCCTCCGGCTGCAGCATCGCCCGGTCGAGACCCGCGGAGAAGTCCTGGCCCTCGGCGTCGATCACGACGACGCGTACGTCCTCAGGAAGCGTGCGCGCGACCTCGGCCATGGCCAGCCACATCGAGGGCGTCTGGACGTTGCGCTTGTCGGGGTTGCACAGCGTCAGCCGCAGCACGGCATCGGTTCGGGTCAGGCGGAATCCGGGATGCTCGGTCGTCATGCGGGCGATCATCCCACAGCGGCGCCCGCCGAAGGGCGCGAAACGGGGTCAACCGGCGAGGCCGTACGCCCACGAGTAGACGTCGAGGACGGCCAGCACCAGCGGCACGATCGCCATGATCGCCAGCCACTCGAGGATGTCGCCCCAGCGTCCCCACACCGGTGACAGGACCCTGTTCCACTGGGTGGTAGCGTATTGCGCGAGCAGCCACACCGCCAGCAGGACCACGACCGCGGCCAGGCCCGCCTTGAAGATGGGCGACTGGAGGTAGGCCTCCCACTTGGCGATGGCCATCAGGCCGACCAGCGTGCCGCCGAGCAGCAGCCAGAAGCGCTGCATGCGGCCGGTGAACGTCCGGGCACGCAGCGCCAGGGCCAGCGCGACCGCCACCAGAAGGGCGACCGGCGCCCAGCCATGCGCCACCATGAACACCGGGATCGACAGCAGCGTCGCCGACAGGCCCGTCGCGACGAGGAAGCCGCCGAGGAAGCGGTCGGCCGACACGGCGCGCTCGACGATGTCGGACTGCACCGGCGTACGGTCGGCCATCAGCCCCTCCGCCGTCGCCGGCAGGTTCGGCATCGCCACCCGCGCCATGCGGAACGCGATCGCGGGCAGCAGGGGGGTCATCGCCAGCACGATCGCCAGCGCCACCGCGCTCACGTGGAGGGCGCGCCCCGGCAGCAGCACCGCCGCCGTCGACGCCCCGACCACCACCATGGCGGTCAGCGCCACGCCCAGCAGGTGGTACGCGGTGACCTGCGTACCCAGCGCCATCGCCCCTGCCGCGACGAGCGCGAACGCGCCCGAGCACAACAGCTGGATCGGCCAATCACCCGACTCGGGGATGAACGTGCCGCTGAGCAGGTTGAACCCGCCCACTGCGGCGAGGGCGGTGCACACCCACGCCAGCGTGCCGGCCGTCGGCCGCTGGCCGAACGCGCGCGCAAGCAGGATCGCGGTGAACCCGCACGCCGCCGACATGAGCAGGACGATCGCCGACACGACCCAGCCGGGCACCAGCAGGGCGCCCGCTGCCGGCAGGGAGATGCCGATGACGGCGAGCAGGACCAGGGCGAAGCGCTGGCCGTCGGCGGGCTCCCACGACGGCTGGGTGCTCGTTGCCGTCGCCACCGCGTCGACCACGTCGTCGAACGCCGCATCAGGCATCGCCGCCGGTCGCTGGCGCAGGTGGAGCGTCTCGCCGTCGCGCAGGCCCAGCTCGGCCACGTCGAGGTTGGTGTCGAGGGGGTCCTCGCCAAACCGCTGCAGCACCCACGTCTGCTGGGCGTCGCTCGCCGAGCCCCCCTCGTAGCCGGCGAAGCGGACGATGTTGGGCAGCAGGTCGATCAGCGGCGTGCCGCCGGGCAGCGCGAGGTCGATGCGTCGCGTCGGCGAGATCACCGTCACGCGCGCGAGGTCTTCACCCGTGCCTTCTTCCACCCCAGTGCTCACGGGGCGTGAGCCTAGCCCCTACGGGGTCGTGCCGGCGGTCCAGCCGCGTACGCGTGCGCGCGAACGCGGCCAGAAGCCCACTTCGTGCACGACGATGGCCGAAGTGGTCCCTGGGACGCAGTCCCGGGACCAACGTGTCGTGGCATGCGGACAGGTTGGGTTTCGGGTGATGGTGGACGGGTGCGCCTGACACGCCGCGCGGATAGTGTGACCGGCCGTGGCGACCATCACCTTCAACCGACCCAAGCGGGCGCTCGGGCCGTCGATGCCCCGGGGTGACCTGCTGCTCGAGTCCCCGCCGGAGATCCCGCCCCCGGCCAAGGGCCAGGGGCTGCGCGGCATCCTGATGATGCTGCCGATGGTCGCCGGTGCTGGCGCCATGGCGATGATGATGATGTCCGGCGGCGGGGGAGGCCGCGGCCCGCTCGGTGCGGTCATGGGCGGCATGTATGGCATCTCGATGCTCGGCATGATGCTCACCCAGACCGGTCGCGGCAACGACGACCAGGCCCAGGAGCTCGACGCCGCGCGCCGCGACTATTTCCGCTACCTCGGCCAGATGCGCAAGCGCGTACGCGACACCGCGCAGGAGCAGCGCAAGGCCATGCTGTGGATCCACCCCGATCCCGCCGACCTGTGGACCATCTCCGGCAACCGCCGCATGTGGGAGCGCCGCCCCGAGAACGACGACTTCGGCTCCATCCGCGTCGGGCTCGGCCTGCAGAACTTCGCCCAGCGCATCACGCCGCCCGAGTCGAAGCCCGTCGAGGACCTCGAGCCGCTCACCGTCGGCGCCCTGCGCCGCTTCATGAACACCCACCGCCGCGTGCCGTCGATGCCGATCTCGCTCGACGTGCCTGCATACCGCCTCGTCCAGGTCCTCGGCGACAGCGACGAGGCGCGCAGGCTGGCGTACGCGATGGTCGCCCAGATGGCCGCTTGGCACGCGCCCACCGAGTTCCGCATCCTGTTCTGCATCGCGCCCGACCGCGTCCACCTGTGGGACTGGGCCAAGTGGCTGCCGCACGCCCAGCACCCCACCCGCACCGACGGTATCGGCCTCATGCGCCTGTTCGCGACCAACGCCGTCGAGCTCGCCCAGCTCGCCGAGGGCGCCGCTGGCTCGCTCGAGGACGAGGCCCTCAAGCACGTCGTCGTCGTCACCGACGGTGTCGACGGCGTCAGCGCCGCCCCCTTCACCGCGCCCGGCACCACCGCGACCGTCCTCGAGATCTCCCGCGTCACCGAGCCCCCGCGCCGGCTGGAGCAAGGCACCGTCGCCATGGAGGTACGCAAGGACCCGGCCCGCCCCGACGACCCGGGCATGCTCGTCGTCCACCTGCGCCGCGGTCAGCAGGTCCGCGCCTCCGAGGTCGGCCCCGCCGACCAGCTGCCCATGGTCATGGTCGAGATGCTCGCCCGCGGCCTCGCCGGCTACCGCATGCACGGCCGTGACCTGCCCGCCAGCGACGAGGACGACATCGCCGAGGCGCCCGTCTTCGAGCCACCCAAGGACTACCCGGCGATGGTCGGCGTCGGCGACCCCACCGTCATCGACACCTCACGGGCCTGGAAGCTCCGCCCGCTCCACCAGCGCCTGCGCGTCCCCATCGGCAACGGCACCCAGGGCCAGCCCGTCGAGCTCGACATCAAGGAGTCGGCCATGGCCGGCATGGGCCCCCACGGCCTGTGCATCGGCGCCACCGGCTCCGGCAAGTCGGAGTTCCTGCGCACACTCGTGCTCGGCCTGTCGATGACACACGGCCCCGACCGCCTCAACTACGTGCTCGTCGACTTCAAGGGCGGCGCCACGTTCGCCGGCCTCGAAGAGCTGCCGCACGTGTCGGCCGTCATCACCAACCTCGAGGGCGAGCTCACGCTCGTCGACCGCATGCAGGACGCCATCGGTGGCGAGCTCGACCGCCGCATGGAGGTGCTCTCGGCCACCAACGCCAAGCTCAAGTCGCGCGACATCAAGAACCGCGAGGAGTACGAGCAGGCGCGCCAGGACGGCGAGGACATCCCGCCCATGCCGTCGCTGTTCATCGTCGTCGACGAGTTCTCCGAGCTGCTCACCGCGCGCCCCGAGTTCATCGACCTTTTCATCCAGATCGGCCGCATCGGCCGCTCGATCGGCGTCCACCTGCTGCTGGCCTCGCAGCGCCTCGAGGAGGGCAAGCTCCGCGGCCTCGACACGTTCCTGTCCTACCGCATCGCCCTGCGTACGTTCTCGCCGCAGGAGTCGCGCGTGGTCATCGGCGTGCCCGACGCGTACGAACTCCCCTCGGCGCCCGGCAACGGCTACCTGAAGTACGACACCACCAACATGGTGCAGTTCAAGGCCGCGTACGTCTCCGGCCCGTGGAAGGGCTCCAGCGCCCCCATCGCCCGCGGCAACGACGGCATCGCCGACGCGTCCGACGCCGAGGACCACACTGAGGTGTGGATCCCGCCCGTGCTGCCGTTCCTGCCCGGCTTCGTCGCCCCCGAGCTGCCGCCCGCGCCCGAGCCGAAGGCCGTCGAGCCCGCCACGCCGGCCGCGGACGCCAAGCCCAAGCGTTCCGCGCGCAAGGACGGCGACGAGGAGGAGACTCTCCTCAACATCGTCGTCGGGCGGCTCCGCGGCAAGGGCGAGTGGCCGGCCCACCAGGTGTGGCTGCCGCCGCTCGACATCTCGCCGACGGTCGCCGAGCTCCTCGAGGGATCCCTCGGCGAGGGCGGACGCCTCGTGGAGGTGCCCGGTCGCGGCCTGACCACCGCCGACTCTTCCAACCACGGACGCCTCCGCGCGCCCGTCGCGCTCGTCGACCGGCCACGCCAGCAGAGGCGCGACCCCATGTGGGTTGACCTCTCCGGCGGTGCCGGCCACCTCGGCATCGTCGGCGGCCCCCAGTCGGGCAAGTCGACCGCGCTGCGCTCGCTCATCATGTCGCTGTCGCTGCTCAACACCCCGACCGAGGTCGGCTTCTACGTGCTCGACTTCGGCGGCGGCTCGCTGGCGTCGCTGCGCGGCATGCCGCACGTCGGCTCCGTCTGCGGCCGCCTCGACGTCGACCGCGTCAAGCGCACCGTCGCCGAGCTCACCTCCCTGCTGTCGGCCCGCGAGCTCCAGTTCGCGGAGCTCGGAGTCGAGTCGATGCAGGCCTACCGTCGCGGCCGCGCCGACGGGTCGATCCCCGCCGACCGGTTCTCGTCCGACGTCTTCCTCGTCGTCGACGGCTGGCTGACCCTGCGCCAGGAGTTCGAGGAGTTCGAGGACTCCCTCACCCAGCTCGCCCAGCGCGGCCTGTCGTTCGGCATCCACATCATCGCCGCCACCGGCAAGTGGTCCGAGTGCCGCACGGCCATCCGCGACCTCCTCCAGTCGCGCGTCGAGCTCAAGCTCGGCGACTCCTACGAGTCGGAGATCAACCGCAAGACCGCCGGTCTCGTCCCCGCTGGCCGCCCCGGCCGCGGCCTGTCCAACGACTCGCTGCACATGCTCATCGGCCTGCCCCGCATCGACCACGACCCGGACCCCGAGCACCTGCCCGAGGGTGTACGCGACGCTGTCGCCGCCGTCACCAGGGCGTGGCCCGGCCCGAAGGTCGCCGAGGTCCGCATGCTGCCCGATGAGCTGCTGCCCGAGCACCTGCCGGCGCCGGCCGACTGCCCCGGACGCTCCTTCGCCATCGGCGTCGACGAGCTCGAGCTCGCCCCCGTCATGTTCGACCCCGAGGCCGAGCAGCACTTCTACCTGTTCGGCGAGCCCGAGTCGGGCAAGTCGACCATCGTCCGCACGTTCCTGCAGGGCATCATCTCCAAGTACCGCCCCGACGAGGTCAAGATCCTCCTCGTCGACTACCGCCGCTCCCACCTGGGCTTCGTCCCCGACGAATATCTGGCGGCATACTGCGCGTCCGCGTCCGCGGCCAACGAGATGGGCGAGGGCCTCGCCGCGGCCGTCGCCGAACGCCTCCCCGGCCCCGACGTCTCCCAGGAACAGCTCCGCAAGCGGTCCTGGTGGAAGGGCTCCGAGGTCTTCGTCGTCGTCGACGACTACGACCTCGTCGCCACGACGATGGACAACCCGCTGTCGGGCTTCGCCAAGCTCGTCCAGCAGGCCTCCGACATCGGCCTCCACATGGTCATCGCACGCGGCATGGGTGGTGCCGGCCGCGCCGCATACGGCGACGGCATCCTCGCCCGCATGCGCGACGCCCAGGCGCCCGCGATGGTGCTCTCGGGCCCGCGCGACGAGGGCGCGCTCGTGGGCGACGTCAAGCCCACGTCGCTGCCGCCCGGCCGCGGCACCATGGTCACGCGTGCGCAGAAGGTGCTCGTCCAGACCGTCCACACGCCGGAACCGCAGTACGACTAGTTGTCTGGGCGCGCTCACGCGCCGGGGCGCACTGCACCGACGCTCGCGCGCTTGTCGGGCGCGGGGCGACGGTCAGGGGCGCCAGTTGCGCCGACGCCCGAAGGGGTACGCCGCGTACAGCGCGGTCGCCAGCGCCGTGCCGAGGACGGCGACACCACCGAGGACCAGCGCGAGATCGGCACCGCGGCCGCCGGTCAACGGCCGCTCGTTCGGCAAGGGAGCTCGGCCGGGCGGGGGCTTGGGCGTGGGCCCGGGCGTACGCGAACCACCGGGCATGGCGGTGAGCGCCGCGTACGGGTTCACGATGCCGTGACCGAGCTGCTTGTCCGGAACGGCGGCAGGGGGCGGGTCAGCCGAGTCCTGCAGGCGCTGCTTGACCTCCGCAGGGGTGAGGTCGGGCTCGCGCTCCAGCATCAGCGCGACGACGCCGGCGACCTGAGGGGCGGCGAAGCTCGTACCGGTGTCGGTCTGCCAGGCCGCGCCGCCGGACGGCGAGCTCGGGTTCGGGACCAGCACGTCCACACCCGGCGCGGCGACTGTGACCTTCAGGCGTTCGTGCGACTGCGACTGCGGGTGGGCGACGTCCCTGGCGTCGGTCATGCCGACGGCGATGACGCCCGGATAGCTCGCCGGGTAGGGCCGTGACGCCGATGAGCCCGAGTTCCCGGCCGCCGCCACGACGACGATGCCGGCGTCGATCGCGTCCGAGATCGCCCGCTCGTACTCCGGCGAGCCGGTGCCCGCCGCCGAGATGTTGATGATGTCGACCTTCAGGTCGATCGCGCGACGGATGGCCTTGATCGTCGGCTCGAGCGGCTCGGGCTTGTTGGCCTTCTCCTCGTCCAACCGGACGGCCGCCTGCAGCGTACGCATGCCGATGATGTCCGCGTCGGGGGCGATGCCGGTGAAGTCGGTGCCCGATCCCGGCTGGGCGTTGCCAGCGATCAGGGCGGCGATTTTCGTGCCGTGCGTGCAGTCGGCCTTCTTCTCGTTGCCGTTGCCGCGGATCGCGTCCCAGCCCGCGAAGTTGTAGTTCTCCCGCACCACCTGGTGTCCGCTCTCGGCGCGCGTCAGCACCGCCACACCCTCGGTGTCGATGCCCGTGTCGAGCACGGCGATGCGTACGCCCTTGCCAGTCGCCAGCGGCCACGCCTTCTCGGCCTTCAGCCGCTCCGTCGCCCACGACGCCACGGGTGCCTGCTTCGGGTAGTCGATGCACGTGCTCGCGCTGAACGGCTCGCCGTCGCCGTCGGCCGCGTACGCGGGGTGGGCGCACACCTGGGTGAGCGCGAGACCCGCCGCGAAGGCGGCGACACGGCATACGGGCTTGGGCACGCGCACACGATAGTCAACGCAGGGGCAGAAGTGGCCTGCGCGGCTCCCTGCGCCGGCGGTGCGACCCCCTCAGTCGCGCGCGATCGGGCAGCTCATGCAGCGCGGGCCACCGCGGCCCGAGCCGAGCTCGGAGCCGGAGATCGCCACGACCTCGATGCCGGCGGCCTCCATGCGCGCGTTGGTCTCGGTGTTGCGCTCGTACGCCACCGCCACCCGCGGCGAGATCGCGAGGGTGTTGTTGCCGTCGTCCCACTGCTCGCGCTCGGCGGTGACCGGGTCGAGGCCGGTGTCGATGAGCTGGATCGGGTGGCCGATGGCCTCGGCGGCCGCGTCGAGGAAGGGGCGCTCGTCGCCGACGACCAGGTCGTCGCCGTCGAGGTGCAGCGCGCGCGCCGACAGGCGGTGGGCGACGTTGGGGTACATGACCATCTTGTCGTGGTCGACCATTGTCGCGATCGTGTCGAGGTGCATGGTCGCGCGCTCCTGGTCGATCGGCACGGCCAGGACGGTGCGGGCAAGGCCGAGACCCATGACGGTGCGCGCGAACGACTCCACACCGGCCGGGGTGGTGCGCTCGCCGACGCCGACCGCCAGGACGCCTTCGGCCATCGCGAGGATGTCGCCGCCCTCGACGTGCTCGTTGCGCCAGCCGTGGACCGGGCCGCGGCCGTCGGCGGCGAGCGGCGCGAAACGCGGGTGGTAGGTGTAGATCAGGTCGGTCAGGCGTGTCTCCCGGGCACGCGCCGGGAGCGCCAGCGACGTGATCGCCGAACGGTCGGCGAGCCACACCGACGAGTCGCGGGTGAACAGCAGGTTCGGCAGCGGGTTGATGAGGAAGTCCTCCGGCGCCAGCATCGACGTCACCAGCGTGCGCGGGCCGGCGTACTCGTCGTTGCGGAGGCCCGCCATGAGGACCTCCGCGAGCTGTTCGGGGTCGAGGTCGCCCAGGCGCTGCTTCAGCGTGCGACGCAGCGTCTCTCCCATGTGGAGGTCGTCGCTGGTCGTGAGCTCGATCGCCCGCAGGCGGGCCTCGTCACCGCGCAGCGTCTCCACGAGCAGGTCGGACAGCAGGAGCACCTCGACGCCGCGGCCGCGCAGCACGTCGGCGAACGCGTCGTGCTCGTCCTGGGCGCGGTCGACCCAGGGGATGCCGTCGAACAGCAGGTCGTCGTTGTTGCGCGGGGTCAGTCGGCGCAGCTCGTTGCCGGGGCGGTGGAGCAGCACGGTTCGCAGCTGCCCGACCTCGGTCCGTACGCCGAACGTGGGGGTCTCTCCGCTCGACTGTGAGATGTGGGTCACCATGGCCGGAGACTAGCGTTCCACCGGGCGGGCGGCGAGCCCGGCCGGGGCAGGAGCCAACCGGTAGCCTGTCTGCGACCCAGCCACCCGACCGAGGCGCCACCGTGACCGCAGACACCTACCCACCCACCGGGACGGGACTGCTCGACGCGCCCCAGGGCACGCCCTGGCATCGTTCGCCCCGTACCGCCCTCGGACTGCTGGTCGCCTCCACTCTGCTCGCCGTGATGATCGGTGCCCTCGGCGAATCGGTGATGACGCTCGCGCTGCCGCGGCGCGGCTCGTTGCTCCCGCCGTTCTCGCTGCCCGGGCGCAACCCCATCCCCTCGTGGGGCGTGGCCTTCCTCGGCTGGGGGACCGTGCTCGTCGGCGCACTCGGCACCTGGGTCAGCTGGCGTGCGCTGGACGCCGGCTGGCGCCCCGACAACCGGAAGCTGTTCGGCCTCGGGGCGCTCATGACGGTCAGCGTCGCGCTCGTGCCGCCCATGACGTCGGCCGACGTGATCATGTACGCCGCGTACGGTCGTCTCTCGGAGCTCGGCTTCGACAACTACACCGTGACACCGGCCGAGGTCCTGCGTACGCAGTTCGATCCCGTCCTGGTCGCCATGGAGGAGCCGTGGCAGGACACGGTGTCGGTCTACGGGCCGCTGCTGTGGGCGGTGATGCGGCTGGCGAACGCGCTCGGCGGCACCAACGTGCACGACATCGTGTTCTGGTTCCAGCTCATCTTCACCACGACGTTCCTCGCCGCCGGTGCCGTCACCGTCCGGGTCGCGGGCGGCGAGCGGCTCCTCCAGTCGCGCGCGATCCTCATGACCGTCGCGTGCCCGCTGATGATCTGGGGCGTGGTCGCCGGCGCCCACAACGAGTCGCTGGGCCTGTGTCTGGCCGTGGCGGGGTTCCTGTTCCTGCGCTCCAACCCGTTCCTCGCCGGCCTGCTCATCGGCACCGGCA
Organism: Mariniluteicoccus endophyticus; assembly: GCF_054780035.1. NCBI lineage: Bacteria > Bacillati > Actinomycetota > Actinomycetes > Propionibacteriales > Propionibacteriaceae > Mariniluteicoccus > Mariniluteicoccus endophyticus. The sequence continues at coordinate 38,328 of NZ_BAAGXC010000038.1, forward strand.
TGACGTCGAAGGCGACCGTCGGCGTGTACGGCCTCGCGATGGCGTGGGCCTACCGGCGCCGATTGAAGGCGTTCCTGCTGGCCGGGCTGGGCGGCGCGATCCCGAACGTGATCGCCTATCTGTTGGTGTTCCCCGCCGCCCTGGAGACGGCCTCGAAGAACGCGTCCTACGTGGCGGCGACGTCGTGGGCGTTCCCGATCCAGCGGTTCCTGTCGCCGTTCCTGCCGGAGGCGACGGTCTCGTCGGTGCTCGGCGTCCTGCCGTGGCTGCTCGCACTGGTCGTCGGCTGGATGCTGGCCCGCGTCCTGCCGTGGCGTGCGGCCCCCGGACTGCCCGAGGGTGCCGACCTGCGCCGCGACCCGGTGACCGTCGCCGTCCGTGCCGCCGTCGTGATCTCGGGTGCGTGGCTGCTGACCTCGGCGTACACCCTGCCCTGGTATGACCTCATGTGCTTCATGCCGATGGCACTGCTCGGCCCGACCCGACTCGACCTGATCGAGCTCGTCCGCGTGACGGCGCTGAACCTCGGCTACGTCCTCGGCCGCTACGCGCCGATGATGACACCGGCGATGGAGCTGGCCAGCCGCCGCTCGCGCGAGCTCACGTCGAACGTCGCGGTGGTGCTCATGCTCGCCGTCGTCGTCTGGTGGCAGGAGCACGCCCTGCGCCGCCGCGCCGCGCCGCCCCCGAAGGAGGCTGCGGCCGACCCGTCAGCGGGCTGACCACCACGCCGCCAGCGCCCGGGCGACGACATCCTGGACGGGTACGCCGAGCGCGTCCGCGGCGGCGCGGCAGTGCTCGAACTCCGGCTGGGCGTTGACGACCTCGTCGCCGAGCAGCCCGACCTTCACGTCGACCGCGTGGCCGTCGACGTCGACGGGGTCGGTGCGGCGGTCGAGGGAGTGGCGGCGGACCGGGTGCTCGCGTACGCCGAGGGTCGTGGTGTGCCGCACGATGGCCTCCACGAGCGACGCCCGGTCGTCGGGGGAGCACAGCACCGACAGCGTGTGGGCCGGGCGGCCCTTCTTCATCAGGATCGGTATCAACCACGCGTCGTACGCGCCGCCGGCCAGCAGCGCGTCCAGCACCGTCGGCCAGACCCGCGGGTCGAGGTCGTCGACGTTGGCCTCCAGCACGATCGCCTGCTCGGTGCGGGCGGTCCCCGAACCAGTGCCGGCGAGGAGCTCCTCGTCCCGGCCGCAGGCCGCCTCGCCCGGAGAACGGACCTCCACGGTCTCAGGGCAAGCGGTCTCCGAGCGAGCGCCATCGAGACGAGGGGACCCCACCAGCACCCGCACCAGGTTCGCGACACCCTCAGGATCCCGCGTACCCGCGCCGGACCCAGCCTGATCTGGGACCATCGCCGGGGGCGCGCCGAACTCCTCGCACCACGCCGCGAGCATGGCCACGCCCGTCGGCGTCGCCATCTCCATCGCGACCGGTCCGCCGGTGACCGGGATGCGCGCGGCCCGGGCGAGCTGGGTGACTGCGGGACCGGGGACGGGGATGCGGCCGTGCGCGCCGAGGACCTGGGTGCCGTGGCCCACGGTGACCGGCGAAGCGGTGAGCGTGTCGACGTCGAGGTCAACCAGCGCGGCGGCGCAGCCGACGACGTCGCCGATCGCGTCGAGCGAGCCCACCTCGTGGAATTCGACGTCGTCGGGGTCGATGCCGTGGACCGCGCCCTCGGCGTACGCCAGTCGCTCGAACGCCGCGTGGGCCAACGCGAGGACGCGCGGGTCCAGGTCGGCGTCGTCGAGCAGGCGGCGCACCTCGCGCCACGGTCGGTGCGGGTGGGCGTGCGCGTGGTTCGGGTGGTGGTCGTGCGGCAGGCCGTCGGCGGCGCGCGCGCTGGTGGTGTCGACGACGGTCACCTTGGCGCAGTCGATCTGATGGCGTTGCGTACGCTCAACCCGCACATCCAGCACCGGCGCGACGGCGCGCACGGCCTCGCGTACGCGCTCGTGCGAGGCGCCCGCGTCGAGCAGCGCGCCCAGCAGCATGTCGCCGGCGATCCCGGCGGAGCAGTCGATCCAGGCGATCATCGGGCGGCTCCTCGGGCGATGCGAGCGGCGTGGACCCCGGCGGAGAATCCGTTGTCGATGTTGACGACGGTGACGCCGGGCGCGCACGAGTTCAGCATGCCCAGCAGCGCCGACAGCCCCTGGAAGCTCGCCCCGTAGCCGACCGACGTCGGCACCGCGACGAGCGGTACGCCGACCAGACCGCCGACGACCGATGGGAGTGCGCCCTCCATGCCGGCGACGACCACGACCGCGTCGGCGTCGGCGAACTCGGCGCGGGCGTCGAGTATGCGGTGCAGGCCGGCCACGCCGACGTCGTCGATGCGGCGTACGCCGGCGCCGAACACGCGCACGGTCAGCGCGGCCTCGGCCGCGATGGGCGCATCCGACGTCCCGGCGGCGATCACGGCGACGGTGCCGCGGGGTTCGGGCAGCGGGCCCAGCGTCGCGCAGCGGGCCACCTCGTCGATGGCCGTGCCGGGCAGGTCGGCGGTCACCGCGGCCAGGTGGGCGGTGTCCAGACGCGTGGCCAGCACCGCCCGAGCGGGGTGCGCCTCGTGGAGGCGCCGCAGCAGGTCGACGACCTGGTCCGGGGTCTTGCCCGCGCCGTAGACGACTTCGGGGTCGCCGGTGCGTGCGGCGCGGTCCAGGTCGGGTCGGGCCCAGCGGTCGGTCATGGGGACGACCCTAGTGGGGCCACGTCGACGAGGTGGATCCCGACCACGCCGCCCCAGCTGGGCGCCTGAAGGCTGGGAACGCGGGTACGCGATCGCCGGACGCGGCTAGCCTGTCGCCCATGCCCGGAGTCCCGCCCGCCCAGTTCGGTTATCTCGGTCCCGAGGGGACCTTCACCCATCAGGCCCTGCTGTCGTTGCCCGTCCTCAACGGCGAGCCGATCCCGTACGGCTCCGTCGTGCTCGCGCTCGAGGCGGTCCGCTCGGGCGAGGTCGGCGCGGTGCTCGTGCCCATCGAGAACTCCGTCGAGGGCGGGGTCTCGGCCACGCTGGACAACCTCACGTACGGCGACCCGCTGGTGATCACGCGCGAGCTGCTCCTGCCCGTTCAGTTCAACCTGTACGCGCGCCCCGGGACGCGTCTGGCCGACGTACGCCGCGTCGTGACACACCCGCACGCCTCGGCGCAGTGCCGCGGCTGGCTCGCGGCGAACCTGCCGCAGGCCACCGTCAGCGAGGGCGGCTCCACGGCGGCGGGTGCGGCGGAGGTCGCCGATCCGGAGTCGCGCTACGACGCGACGATCTGCGCCGAGATCGCCGGCCGCATGCACGGCCTCGAGGCCGTCGCCACCGCGATCGCCGACAACACCGAGGCGTTCACCCGGTTCGTGCTCGTGTCCAGGCCGGCCGCCCCGCCGCCGTCCACCGGCGCGGACAAGACCACGATGGTCGTCTTCCTGCCCGATGACGAGCCCGGCGCACTGCTGCGCATGCTCGAGCAGTTCGTCAGCCGCGGCGTGAACCTGTCGCGCATCGAGTCGCGGCCCAGCCGCATGACGCGCGGAACGTACAGCTTCTCGATCGACGCCCTCGGCCATGTCGAGGACGCTCGCGTGGCGGGCGCGATCAAGGGCCTGCACCGCACCATGCGCGAGGTCGTGTTCCTCGGCTCGTACCCCAGCGCCGACGGCGTACGCCCCGACCTGCGCGCGTCGCACACCGACCGCGCCTACCGCGACGCGGAGGCCTGGCTGCAGCGCGTACGCAATCCCGAGGGCTGACCTCTCTCCGAGCGTGATCAGGCCCTGCTCTCCGAGCGAGCACCAGCGAGACGAGGAGCACCCGGTCGGTGGTCCTCAGCGGCGCGGCAGCATCAGCTGCAGCGTGCCGGGCATGACCTCGGCGACCATCTTCTGGCAGCGGCCCTCGGTGTCGCCGTCGAGCTGGTAGGCGTCACGGCGGTCGGCGACGATCTCGACCCGGCGGGCCTGGATGAGATCCATGCGGTCGTCGCCGCCGGCCTGCGCGCGGCGGGTGAGGACCTTGCGTGTGAGCCGGGCCCAGTCGGCGACCGTACGCGGGCTCGCGACGAGCAGGTCGAGCAGCCCGTCGTCGGCGCGCGCCCCGGGGATGATCTGGATGCCGCCCTGAAGGATGCCGACGTTGCCGACGAGCAGGACCGACGCGCGGCGTCGGAACGGCTCGCCGTCGTCGACGGTGATGGTGACCGGCAGCGGTGGGTGGTTGGCGTTCTGGGCGGCGGACAGGAAGTAGGCGCCGGAGCCGACGACCTTCTTCAGGTCGGCGTCGGTCTTCTCCATGATCGCCGCGTCGATGCCGATGCCTGCCATGACGGCGCACGCCTCGCCGTCGTCCTCGTCGTCGACGGTGATCCTCACCAGGTCGGTCGGCGTCGGGACGCCGTCGAACGCGACGCGGAGGGCCGACGGCTCGTCGAGCGGGATGCCGAGGTTGCGGCACAGGAGGTTGCCGGTGCCGGCGGGGATGATGCCGAACGGGATGCCGGTGTCGGCGAGCTCGTCGCAGATCACGCGGATCGTGCCGTCGCCACCGGCGCCGAGCACAAGGTCGACCTTCTTGCGGACGGCGACCTGCGTCATCTGGTGGCCGGGGTCGTGCCTGGTCGTCTCGAGCCAGATGGGTCGATCCCAGCCGCGGGACTCGAGCTCGTACTCCACGTGACGCTGGAACGTCGCCCGGTCGAGCACCTTCGTGGGGTTGTAGACGATCGCGCACCGCTTCGGCGGGGTGCCCGGCTCGGGTTCGGGGGTCGGGCGGTGGAGGACGGCCTGCTCGATCGCGCCGATGGGGTCCTTCGGGAGGACGCGTACGCTCGCCGCGACCAGGGCGACCGACGTGACCGCCGCGCCGTACAGGACGCCGCCGACGATGTCGGAGAACCAGTGGGCGTTCATGGCCCAGCGGTCCATGCCGACCAGCACCAGCAGCGCGACCGCGATGCCGCGGCCCCACCACTGCACGGTCCGCGACTGGCGAGTGACCGTCAGCGTGGCCACGACCATGGCACCGACGACCGTCACGGCCACCATGTGACCGGAGGGGTACGCGTAGCCCGAGTGGGTTATGACCCGCAACGGGGTGTCCGGCCTGGCGCGGTGGAGGACGAGCTTGAGCAGCAGGTAGCCGCCCCAGCCCAGCACGATCGCGAGGGCCTGGGCGATGGCGAGGTTGCGCATGCGGCGCTGGTTGGCCCACACCGCGATGCCGCCAAGCACGGCGAAGAGGATCCATGGGTGGAACGTCAGCGCGAACGCCGACGCGATCTGGGCGACGGGGGAGTCGGGGACGAGCCCCCGATGGACCGTCGCGCGGTCGATGCCGTCGAAGACACCGAGGGCGACGAGAAGCGTCCACGCGACGGCCGCGGTGACGGTCGCCGCGGTGATCGCGGTCGCGTACGGACTGGGTCTGCGGGTCACTTCTGAAGTCTACGGGGCGCAGCGGTCGGGGCCCCGTGGCGGTCGTTCGGCATCCACGGTCCAGGACTCCTGGTCCTTCGAAGGGGCGGGCCAGTCTGGTGCGGGCGTCCACCCCGGTGGAGGCTCAGAGCCTTCGGGGGCCGGCGGCCAGCCGGGTGGCGGGCTCGCAGACTCGGGATAGAAGTCGTGGCTCGAACGCTAGGCTGGCGGGGTGATCGATCCGAAGCTGCTGCGCACCGACCCTGACAAGATCCGCGCCTCGCTGGAGGCCCGCGGGGAGGACTCGTCCGTCGTCGACGAGCTGCTCGCGCTGGAGGAGTCCCGCCGCTCCAACATCACTCGCTTCGAGGAGCTGCGTGCGGAGCAGAAGGGCATGGGCAAGCAGGTCGCGAAGGCCCAGGGCGACGAGAAGCAGGCGCTGCTCGCGCGTACGAAGGAGCTCGCCGCACAGGTCAAGGAGGCCGACTCCGCGGCCAAGGGAGCCGAGGCGACGTTCGAGGAACGCCTCAAGCAGCTGCCGAACCTCGTCTTCGACGAGGTCCCGCGCGGCGGCGAGGAAGACTTCGCCGTCCTCGAGGAGATCGGCACGCCCCGCGACTTCACCGCCGAGGGCTTCGAGCCGAAGGACCACCTCGAGATCGGTGAGATCCTCGGCGCGATCGACATGGAGCGCGGCGCGAAGGTGTCGGGCTCGCGGTTCTACTTCCTGACCGGTGTGGGCGCCCAGCTCGAGCTGGCGCTGCTCAACCACGCGATGGCGAAGGCCACCGAGTGGGGCTTCACTCCGATCCTGCCGCCGGCGCTGGTGCGCCCGGAGTCGATGGACGGCACCGGTTACCTGGGCCAGGGCTCGGGCGACGACGTCTACCACCTGCCCGCCGACGACCTCTATCTCGTGGGCACCTCCGAGGTCGCGCTGGCGGCGTACCACCGCGACGAGATCCTCGAGGCCGACTCGCTGCCGCGCAAGTACGTCGGCTACTCGCCGTGCTACCGCCGGGAAGCCGGCTCGTACGGCAAGGACACTCGCGGCATCTTCCGCGTGCACTGGTTCGACAAGGTCGAGATGTTCGTCCACTGCGACCCGGCCGAGGCCGAGGAGATGCACCAGAAGCTGCTCGGCTACGAGAAGGACTTCATCTCGTCGCTGGAGATCCCCTTCCGCGTCATCGACGTCGCCTCGGGTGACCTGGGCCTGTCCGCGGCGCGCAAGTTCGACTGCGAGGCCTGGCTGCCGACGCAGGAGAAATACCGTGAGATCACGTCGACGTCGAACACGACCGACTTCCAGGCCCGCCGCCTGCACATCCGTGGCCGCTTCGCCGACGGAGTACGCCCGCTGGCGACGCTCAACGGCACGCTGTGCGCCATGACGCGCATGATCATCATGATCCTCGAGAACCACCAACAGGCCGACGGCTCCGTACGCGTCCCCGCCGCGCTCCGTCCGTACCTCGGCGGGCGCGAGGTCCTGACCCCTGCCGGTCGGTAGGGTCGGCGCGTGACTTGGCGCCCCCGACTCGTTGCCCTCGACATCGACGGCACCCTCGTCGACCATGCCGGCGTGCTCCCGCCCTCGGTGTACGCGGCCGTACGCCGCGTGGTCGACGCCAGCGTACCCGTCGTCCTCAGCACCGGACGCGGCTGGCACGCCACCCGCCCGGTCTTCGAGGCGCTCGACCTGCCCGCGGGGTACGCGGTGTCCTCCAACGGCGCGGTGGGGGTCTGGTACGACCCGGCGTCCGGTGAGGGCGGCGAGGTCGTCCACGAGGTCACGTTCGACCCCGCCGCGGTGATTGACCGTGTGGCCGAGCGCGCCCCGCACGCGTTGATCGCGACCGAGGTCGTGGGGGAGGGCTACCGTGTCTCGGGCGCGTTCCCAGACGGGGATCTCCACGGCCAGGTCTGGCATGAGTCGCTCGACGAGCTGCGCTCCCGGCCGGTGACGCGCGTGATCGTGCGCGACCCGGGGTCGAGCGACGAGGACTTCATCGAGCTCGCCGAGGCCCTGGGCCTGCACGGCGTCTCCTACTTCATCGGCTACTCCGCCTGGCTCGACATCGCACCCGAGGGCGTCCACAAGGCCACCGGCCTGAGTTTTGTGTGCGAGAAGCTGGGCGTCGACTCCGTCGACGTGCTGGCGCTCGGCGACGGGCGCAACGACATCGAGATGCTCCAGTGGGCCGGTCGCGGTGTGGCGCTCGGTGACGCGCCCGACGAGGTGAAGGCGGCCGCTGACGCGGTCACGGGTCTGTTCGTCGACGACGGCACCCCGGACGAACTCGCGCGCTGGTTCCCGGCTGGTTGACCTTCGTTCTCTGTAAGTTCACCTGTAGGCGTTGACCCTTCAACCGAGTGCGTTGAGGCTTCAACGGATCAGATGTCACTGATCTCCCGTGTCTTGACACGGGTTTGCGGAGCGACTGGCCACGTTGCCTGTGCCTCCCCCTTCACGAGCCTGAGTACGGGTACTCAGATTTGCTTGGGTGCTTTACCTACGAAAAGACGGGTAGGGCGGCTTACCTTGTACGTCAGGCGCCCATGTTTGTGAATGCGAACATTGGAGCCGCGGGAGAAATCCCGCGAAATCGGGGGATCTTCAGGGGAACCACCGAGGGGACACGTCCCGTCGGACTCACCAGAAGACGCAGACACGATGGGGGAAACACCATGAACGCCGCTCGCTCCACGACCGTGAACGACACCGACGTGCGCAGCTGCATCGAGCACGCGTCGCTGTTCCAGCACCAGCTTCTGGAGGAGCCGCCGACGGCATCCGCCCCGGCCGAGACCCGCCGCGAGCACATGATGCTCGCCCGCAAGGCCGAGAACCTCTGCCACGAGTGCCCGCTGATGCAACAGTGCCTGTACAACGCGGTCGTGAAACACGATGTCGCCGGCGTCGTCGCCGGCACCAGCGAGCGGCAGCGCCAGGAGATCCGCAACCGCCTGCGCATCACCGTCGCCGCGGAGGACTTCGACACCCTTGCCGGTGTCACCGCCCGCCACCGTCAGGTCGACCACGACGAAGTCGTCCGCCTCCGCAACGCCAACCCGCACGAGAGCCTCGAGACGCTGGCCCACCGCCTCGGCTGCTCGCTGTCGACGGTCAAGCGCCACCTGCGCAAGCACCGCAACGAGAAGCGCGACCCCAAGCCAGTCAAGAAGTTCGTGCCGTCGGTGGCCCAGGTCATGCAGGCCTACCACGAGGTCGTACGCCGCAGCGCCCCGCGCCGCGTCGCCTGATCACCCCACGCTACAGCCCCGCATCGTCGATGCGGGGCTGTCGTGTTTCAACGGGCGTGGTGTCCGGCGTGCGTGTCACACATCGACTCCCGCCCGTTCATGTGCGCTGCGCTCCGTGACGGTGGGGAGCGGCGTGGATGTGGGGGTGTGAGGTTGACTTTGCTCCGCTGGATGACGTCGTACAGGCCGTGCGGTCGACCACCAGGCGCGGACGACGGCGAACGACGCCGCGTGAGGGTGAGCGCGTACGGATCACTGCCGGGGGACGCGCACGAACGGCGCGTCCGGCTCGGTGATCTCGTGGTCCTCGATCCACTCGGTGTCGCACCCCGGGCAGCGGTACACCGGTGCACCCTGACAGGTGTCACCGGTCTCGATCTCGCCGCAGCCGTCGTCGCACGGGTGCGAGACGAGGAACTTCGCCACGATCAGAGATACATGCCGGACTGGCCCTGACCGCCCCCGGGCTGGGATTCCGCGGGCGGGGTCTGGCCCTGGGGCAGGGCGCGGTGCATCTGCTCCAGCTGAGCGCGTGCGGCCATCTGCTGGGCGACCAGCGCGGTCTGGATGCCTTGGAAGAGACCCTCCAGCCAGCCCACGAGCTGGGCCTGGGCGATGCGGAGCTCGGCGTCCGACGGTGTGGAGTCCTCGGCGAACGGGCGGGCGATGCGCTCGAGCTCGTCGGCGAGCTTGGGGTCGAGGCCGTCCTTGAGCTCGGCGATCGACGCCGCGTACACCTCGCGCAGGCGCTTGCGCGACGCATCGTCGAGGGGTGCGGACTTGATCTCCTCCAGCAGGGTGCGCGTCATGTGCCCGATGCGCATGACCTTCGCCGGCTCCTCCACCATCGACCCCATAGGGTCGCCGGAGCGGTCCTCGGTGGCCATGGCGCGGGAACTGACCACCGTCACGCGACCGTCCTCGTCGGTGGCCACCACGGTGGGTTCCTCGGTCTGGTCGTTCTGCTCGGGTTCGCTCATGGGCTCCAGTCTAGGTGCAGGCGTACGCGGGGTCCGGGCTCACAGCGGCGCCCGGTCTTCAGCGTGCGTCCTGAGCGACGGGCCGCGTACGCCGCCTCCGGGCGATCAACACCGCGCTGACGAGCGCGATGAGCACACCGACGCCGCCACCGGTCAGGTAACCCGCCCGCCAGCCGAGGTGGTCGATCGCCAGACCGATGGACGGCGAGCCGATCGCGGAGCCGATGGTCATCATGGAGCCGTGCCACCCGAAGGCCTCGCCGCGGGCGCGGGCGGGGACGAGAGCGGACAGGGCCTCGCTGCCGGCGGTCAACGTCGGCGCGCAGAACAGCCCGGCGATCACCAGCAGCAGCGCCATGGTGAGGTCGGAGCGGGCGTATGCGGCAGGGATGGTGAACGCGCCCAGCCCGAGCAGCAGCACCCACGGCGGGACCGACCGCTGGCTGGCGCCGTAGAGGAACCCGCCCACCGCCGAACCCAGGCCCCACAGCGACAGCACCCAGCCGATGGACGGCTGGTGACCGAGCGCGCGCAGGCCAGCGACGATGGTGAGGTCGGAGGCGCCCAGCACGAACGTGGCGGCGCTGGCCATCAGCATCACGGCGACCACCGGAGCGCTGAGCCAGCCCCGCGGGGCCTCGGCGCCCTCGTCGGAGCGACCCTCGCCGCCGAGCCGCGGGTTGACCATGAAGATCACCCACGCCGCCGCGACCGACACCAGCTCGAACATCATGAGCGCCCAGCCGGTGTGCCAGACCGTGCCGACCCACACGGCCAGCGCGGGGCCAGTCATGAACGACATCTCGACCAGCACGGCGTCGAACGCCAGCGCGGTCTTGCGTTGTCTCTCGTCGACCGCGGCGATGAGCGCGTTGCGGATGATCGAGAAGCTCGGCACGGCGAAGAGCCCGGCGACGATGACGAACGCCATCAGCGCCCAGTATCCCACGAAGGGCGCGATCACCCAGCAGACGGGGAGGACGACCAGCGAGGGCAGGAGCGTACGCCGCAGCCCCAGCCGGTCGAGCATTCGCCCGCGCCACGGCCCGGCCAGTGCCACGGCGAGCGTGCCGGCGGTCGAGACCATGCCCGCGGCGCTGTAGCGGGGGTCGAGCTGGTTGACCACGTGCACCGTCAGCAGCACGATGCCGCCGAAGAAGGGGGCGCGGACGAGCAGGCCGAGGAGGAGGATCTGCCGGGCCGCGGGGATCGCCCACACGTCGCGATAGACCGAGAGGTTCACAGCCGGATCCTAGGCTGCCTCTCCGACAAACCGCGAACGGGTTTCACCGCGGTCAGGAAACAATCACGAAGCGGTCACGTCCCAGCGACCGGTGCTGCGCGTCGCGGCCTCCTCGAGCACCCCGATCTCGCCCTCGTAGGGGTCCTCGGGCCGCGGCCAGTGCAGCACCACATCGGTGAACCCGAGCTCCTCGGCGCGGTCGAGCTGAGAGTGCAGGAACTCCCGCGACGACAACGAGTACGCCGGCGCCGCGTCGATGGACAAACAGCGCGGCCCCGTCCCCCCGGCGGCCGCGTACGCCTCGGCCAGCCGCGCCACCGACGCCCACCAATCGTCGAGGTCCGGGGAGCCCACGCCCGTCGTGGCCCACCCGTCGCCGACCTCCGCGGCCAGGCGCACGCCCTTCGGCCCGTTCGCGGCGACGAGCAGCGGCGGGGGAGCGAACGTCGTCGCCACGACGTTGCGTACGCCGTGGGCCTCGAAGAAGTCACCGGAGTGGTCGATCGGGTCCTCGCGCAGGGAGCGCCGCAGCAGGCGCGTGAACTCGTGGAAGCGGCGCGTGCGGTCCTTGCCCGACAGGGGCTCCTGCAGCGCGCCGTCGTCGGGCGAACCGCCCGCACCGGACGCGCAGACCACGCGGCCGCCCGAAAGTTCCTGCAGCGACAGCAGGTCGCGCGCCCACGTGACCGGGTGGCGGAAGTTCGGTGACGACACCCACGTGCCGATGGCGATGTCGTGCGTGGCCTGGGCGGCGATCGCCAGCGTCACCGTCGTCGAGTGCCACGGCACATCCGGGGTATTCGCCCAGGTCAGGTGGTCGTAGGTCCAGCCGTGGGCGAAGCCCAGCTCCTCAACGCGCGCGAAGATGCGGGCCGCCTCGGCGGCGGCGTGCTCGGGCAGCACGCAGACGCCGATCCTCATGGGTTCTCCTTCGGTAGCACGCGCATGACGCGGGGGAGGGGACGCAGCGGGCGCTGCGGTGCCGGGTCGGCCGACGAGGTGAGCGCAGGCAGGGCGACGGTGATCGGCGTCTCCCAGCGCTCGGGGGCCACCATCGCTATCGTGGTGCTCGTGGTCTGTCCCGCGGCGACGCGGATCGGCTCGGCGGCGCCGCCGGTGGTCGGCCGTCGGGGCAGCAGCTGTTCGACGACGTCGTCCGACGTGAACACCGCAGCCAGCAGCCACCACTGCCCGGGTGGGACGTCCTCGAAGACCACGGCCTCGGCCTGGCGGAACAGCGACCCGCAGACCGGGCGTCCGCGCGCCGCCCGCTGACCGAACAGGCCTGCATACACCCAGCCCGTGCTGGCGGCGAGCGCGGTCTCGGTCCAGCGCAGCCGGGCCTCGACCCGGCCGCCGCGGCGGTCGCCGCCAGGCAGGTGCCGCTGGGTGGGAGGGGCGTCGGTCAGCACGTCCGGCAAGCTGCGGAACGCCGCCGGGGTGACACCGACGGCCTCGACGAACCGGCGTGAGAACGTGCCCAGCGACGAGAAGCCGACCTCCATGCAGATGTCGACGACCTTCTCGTCGGTCGAGAGCAGCAGCTCTTTCGCGTGGCGGAAGCGACGGGTCGCCAGATAGGTGATCGGCCCCATCCCCACGGCCGCGCTGAACTCGCGTGCCAGGTGGAAACGGCTGTACGCCACGGCGTCGGCCACATCGTCGAGGGTGATCTGGTCGGCGCTGTGGTCCTCGATGAACCGCAGGGCGCTGACGACCTCGGGGCGTACGTCCACGGGCGGCGGGGTGGCTCAGAACTTCAGGACGAGCTTGCCGCGGTGGTCGCCGGAGTCGAAGTACTCGTGAGCGGCCGCGACGTCGGCCACGTCGAACACCTTCGTCGGCGCGGTGCGGATCGTGCCGTCGGCGATCCTTGGCCACACCCGCTCGGCGACCGCCGCGCAGATCGCGGCCTTCTGGTCGGCGGGCCGCGCGCGCAGGCCGGTGGAGATGACCGAGCCCCGCTTGGCCAGCAGCTTGCCGAGGTCGAGCTCGGCCTTGCGTCCACCCATCAGGCCGATGACGACCATGCGGCCGTCCTTGGCCATGGCGTCGATGTTCGGCATCAGGTATTTCGCGCCCATGTTGTCGAGGATGACGTCGGCGCCGCCGATCTCCTTGACCGCCGACACCCAGTCGTCGTGGTAGTCGAACGCGTGCTCGGCGCCCAGCTCGCGGCAGAACTCGAGCTTCTCCGCCGAGCCCGCCGTCGTGGCCACGGTGCAGCCGAGCGAGCGGGCGTACTGGATGGCGAACGAGCCGATGCCGCCTGCACCACCGTGGACGAGGAACGTCTCGCCCTCGGAAAGGCGGGCGATGTCCATGTTCGACACGACCGTGGCCGCGACCTCGAGCATGCCCGCGGCGGTGACCAGATCGACCCCGGGCGGCAGCGGCAGCGCGTGGCGACCGTCGACCACGACGTACTCGGCGTACCCGCCACCGGCGAGCAGCGCCACGCACTCGTCACCCTCGGACCAGCCGTCGCAGCCGTTGGCGTGCTCCACGGTGCCCGAGACCTCGAGACCGAGGATCTCCGACTCACCCGGCGGAGGGGGGTAGAACCCCTTGCGCTGCTGCACGTCGGCGCGGTTGATGCCAGCTGCCGCCACACGCACGAGGATCTGGCCCTCGGCCGGGGCGGGGCGCTCGGCCACGCCGAGGCTCAGCACTTCGGGACCACCATCGCCGGAACGTCGGACTGCACGCATCTGAGTCATGCGGCTCACACTAACCAGTGGGCTAGCATGAGTTCCCTGTCGGGCCCCCGGCCCGCCGGGCGAGATCGCATAGTGGACTAGTGCAGCCGCCTTGAAAGCGGCCGAGCGGGTGACCGTTCCGTGGGTTCGAATCCCACTCTCGCCGCCCCTTTGACCAGGAGGACCCGTGAGCCAGAAGCCCCAGAGCGCCACCGCCGCCGACGTGAGCATCTACCACCTGAGACCGGCCCCGCCGGTCCGCGCCCTGGGAATCGCGGCCGTGGCGGCCGTCGTAGGCGCGATCGTGCTCGTGAGCGCGCTCCAGATGGCCTGGCCGACCGCCGTCGCCGCGGTGGGCGGGATCCTCGTCGCCCTCGGCGTGGTCCTGCTCGTCCTCGCGCTCGTGGCGATGTTCCGCATGCGGGTCCGCGCCGAGCTGACACCCACCGGCTACTCGTTCCGCACGCCGGCCGGCGTACGCCACGGCACGTGGGCCGAGACCGTGAAAGTGACGGTGTCCGACACCGGCCACCGCGTGACGTTCGTCCACCGTGACGACACCACCGACCACGTGATCACCCCGCTGGGAAACCAAGACCCCCAGCAGGACGAGCTGCTCGCCGACGTCTACCGCCGGCTCGAGCGCAGCCGCAAGGGCTGAGCGGTCACTCCCACGGGGGACGCGGCGGCTGGGCCGCGGCGATCTCCGGCTTGAACTCGCACGAGGCCGACAGGTCCTCCGCGGGCGGCGGGGCGGGCGTCGCCGGGGCCGGCCCCTGGGTCGCGGAGGCCGTCGTGCGCTGGGCCTGGCTCGTGGGCGCCGTCGACGTGGGTGCGTGCGAGGTCGGGGCCTGAGACGTGGGAGCCTGCGACGGTACCTGGGTCGCGGGGCCCGGGGTCCCAGGGGCCTGACTGGGCACCGGGTCGGGCGTCTTCGGAGCGGGCGGAGTGACCGCGGCCTGCGAGCGGGCGCGGACGTTGGCCCAGTCGACGTTGCCCGACCAGAACCCGTCGACACCGTTCTTGAAGACGATCGACTTCGACTGGTTCGAGTTCTTCACCCGCATGGAGAGGTCGACGATCGCCGGCAGGATCTCCGACGGCATGTCCGTCTTGACCAGGTCGGTCGACGCACGGGCGATCTGCTCGTAGTGGGTGAGCATCTGGGCGGGGTTGGCCTGCTTGATCATGGCGTCGACCACGCAGCGCTGGCGGTCCATGCGCTGGAAGTCGTCGGCACCGTAGCGGCCGCGGGCGAACCACATCGCCTCCGCGCCCGTGAGCTTCTGGTTGGGGCCCGGGTGGAGGGCGCCGACGGGCTTGATGTCCGCGTCGGTGTCGCCGCCGATCGCGACCCACGTGTTGATGTTGACCGTCACGCCGCCCAGGGCGTCGAGCAGCTTGTGAAAGCCCTGGAGCTCGAGCAGCACGTAGTAGTCGACCTTCAGGCCCGTCGCCTCGCCCACGGCGAGCTTCAGCGCGTCGGCGCCGAGGTTGTCGGTGGGGCCCAGGACGTCGGCGGGCACGTTCTGGGGGACGACCTCGTAGACCTCGTTGATCAGGTTGTTCTCGGAGTCCTGGAAGCCGTCCGGATAGTACTGGTGCAACGGCGAGTCCGCCGGGAACGGCACGCGGGTCGCGTTGCGGGGGATCGAGATGAGGACCGTCGAGCCGGTCTTCGTGTCGATGCTTGCCACCATGATGGTGTCGGTACGCGTGCCCGTGCGATCCTTGTCGAGGTCGCCGCCGAGCAGCAGCAGGTTCACGCGCGGCTTGTTCTTCCACGGGTCGCCCGCGTTGACTCTGGGTGCGGTGCCCGACTTGATGTCGTCGCCGTGCTTGAAGATCGACGACAGCAGACGGGCCTGGTCGAACGAATAGCGGGCGGCGACCGCCAGCGGTGCGGCGACGGTGAAGCAGAGGAAGCCGACAAGGACCGAGCCCAGGCCGCGCTGGAGGTGCGTGATGACCCGAGGGCGCAGCCGCAGGTGGCTCACGACGATCAGAGCCAGCCACGCCACCGCGATGATGGGCAGGACGACGACCATCGTCCAGAGGAAGTCGGCGTTCACGCCGAGCTTCAACAGGGAGTTGCGGTCGAAGACCGCCCAGCCCACCAGCAGCAGCACGATGGCGCCGAAGATGCCGAGCGGGACCGCGCCCGTGCGACGCTGGCCGGCCTTGATCAGCCCCAGCCCTGGGAGATAGGTGCCCAGCGCGGTCCAACCCGCCGCCTCGCGAAACGTACGCGTACGCACGGGACGGTGCGGTCGTCCGGCCGCCGGGTTTGGCGTCATAAGAACTCCTGTGCTTCGGGCTGCGGTCATGCTACCCCGGTCCGGAGCATGGCCCAGCCCCGCGACTGGGCATCCCGTTGGCGGCGCGAGCCCTCGTTGGGTATCATCTGACCCCGGGCCTCGGCCCGATGGAGGCGTCGCCTAGTCCGGTCTATGGCGCCCGCCTGCTAAGTGGGTTTGGCTTTATCAGCCATCGCGGGTTCAAATCCCGCCGCCTCCGCCAGCCGCACGGGATCGACGACAGTCGGTCCCGTGCTCTGTCTCAAGGGTCTCCTAAGAGCTCTCCCAGATGCCCCCATCTTGTTTTGCGGTCGATAAGTTCTCCCGTACCCTGAATTTCAGTTCGACCTCGTCCGAGGCGACCACGGCCATGTCGGGTCCACCGAGGATTCGACGTCGATTGGAGTAGTTCCCCCATGACCAACCCCCCCATGCGTGCCCGCCTCTGGGCCGAGTTCCTCGGCACCTTCTGGCTCGTCTTCGGCGGCTGTGGCAGTGCAGTCCTCGCGGCCAAGGTTCTCACCGACGACGCCAACAAGACCCAGCTGGGCATCGGTTTCGTCGGGGTCGCCCTGGCATTCGGTCTCACTGTCCTGACCGCGGCGTACGCCGTCGGCCACATCTCCGGCGGCCACTTCAACCCGGCCGTGACGCTCGGCCTGTTCGCCGCCAAGCGCGTCGAGGCCAAGGCCGTCCTACCCTACATCGTCACCCAGCTGGTCGCGGGCGTCGCGGCGGCTGCGGTCCTCTACGTCGTCGCCGCTGGCAAGAGCGGTTTCTCGATCGACGGCACGTCGGCCGGTTCGTTCGCGACCAACGGCTACGGCCAGCTGTCGCCCGGCGGCTACAGCCTCCTGGCCTGCTTCGTCCTCGAGTTCGTGCTGACCGCGATCTTCCTGTACGTCATCCTCGGCTCGACTGATGACCGCGCGTGGCAGGGCTTCGCCCCCATCGCCATCGGCCTCGCGCTGACGCTGATCCACCTCATCTCGATCCCGGTCACCAACACCTCGGTCAACCCGGCCCGCTCGCTCGGTGTCGCCGTGTTCAACCCGGCCGCCCTCGGCCAGGTCTGGCTGTTCTTCGTCGCGCCGATCCTCGGTGCGGTCGTCGCCGGCCTGTCGTACGCGTGGCTCCACGCCGCCGACTCGACCCCGGTCGACGAGGACGAGGTCGCTCGCCAGAAGGCCTGATCCTCACGCGTGGACGCCCCCGCGAGACCTCGGTCTCGCGGGGGCGTACCGCTGTTTCAGGCGATCAGGCCTCGAGGCCCTTCTTCAGGGTCTCGAGCTCGGCCGCGATCGACTCGGGGAGCTTGTCGCCGAACTTGGTGAACCACTCCTCGATGAGCGGCACCTCCTTCTTCCACTCCTCCTTGTCGACCTTCGTGGCGGCGGCGAAGTCCTCGTCGGAGATCGTCAGGCCGTCGAGGTCGATGCCGTCCTTGGTCGGGACGAGACCGGCGACGGTCTCCTCGGCGTCGACCTTCCCCTCGAGGCGGTCGCAGATCCACTTCAGGACGCGGCTGTTCTCGCCGAAGCCCGGCCACACGAAGTTTCCGTCGTCGTCCTTGCGGAACCAGTTGACGTAGAAGACGCCCGGCATCTTGTCGCCGCCCTTCTCGCCCACGTTGACCCAGTGCTGCAGGTAGTCACCGGCGTTGTAGCCGATGAAGGGCAGCATGGCCATCGGGTCGCGGCGGACGACGCCCACGGCGCCGGTCGCGGCAGCGGTGGTCTCGGAGGAGACCGTGGCGCCCATGAAAGTGCCGTGCTTCCAGTCGCGGGCCTGGGCGACCAGCGGGATGGTCGAGGCGCGGCGGCCACCGAAGAGGATGGCGTCGACGGGGACACCCTTCGGGTTGTTGAAGTCCTCCGACAGGATCGGGCACTGGTCGATCGGCGTGGTGAAGCGCGAGTTCGGGTGGGCGGCCTTCGTGCCGTCCTCCGGCGTCCACGAGTTGCCGTGCCAGTCGGTCAGGTGCTGGGGCGTGACCTCGGTCATGCCCTCCCACCACACGTCGCCGTGATCGGTCAGGGCGACGTTGGTGAAGATCGAGTTGCCCTTCTCGATGGTGCGCATGGCGTTCGGGTTGGTCTTGTGGCCGGTGCCCGGAGCCACGCCGAAGAAGCCGTTCTCGGGGTTGACCGCGTACAGGCGGCCGTCTTCGCCAAAGCGCATCCAGGCGATGTCGTCGCCCAAGGTCTCGACCTTCCAGCCGGGGACGGTGGGCTCGAGCATCGCGAGGTTGGTCTTGCCACAGGCCGACGGGAACGCGGCGCAGATGACGAAGCTCTTGCCCTCGGGGTTGGTGAGCTTCAGGATCAGCATGTGCTCGGCGAGCCAGCCCTCGTCGTGGGCCATGGCCGAGGCGATGCGCAGCGCGTAGCACTTCTTGCCGAGCAGGGCGTTGCCGCCGTAGCCGGAGCCGTAGGACCAGATCTCACGGGTCTCGGGGAAGTGGGAGATGTACTTCGTGTCGTTGCACGGCCACGGCACGTCCTCCTCGCCCTCGGCGAGCGGGGCGCCGACGGAGTGGAGGCACTTGACGAAGGGCTTGTCCTCGCCCATCGCTTCGAGGGCGTCCTTGCCCATGCGCGTCATGATCTTCATGTTGAGCACGACGTACTCCGAGTCGGAGATCTCGACGCCGAACTTGGGGTCGTCCGCGTCGATCGGGCCCATGCAGAAGGGGATGACGTACATCGTCCGACCCTTCATGCACCCGTCGTAGAGCGCGGTCATCGTCTTCTTCATCTCCGCCGGGGCGGCCCAGTTGTTGGTCGGGCCGGCGCCTTCCTCGGTCTCGGTGCAGATGAAGGTCTGATCCTCGACGCGGGCGACGTCGGACGGGGACGACTTGATGTAGAAGGAGTTGGGCTTCGCCTTCTCGTCGAGACGGATGAGGGTGCCGGCCTCGACCATCTGGTCGGTCAGCTCCTTCCACTCCGCCTCCGAGCCGTCGCACCACCGAATGGCGTCGGGCTTCGTAAGGGCCGCGACCTCTTCAACCCAGGCCAGGAGGGCCTTGTGGTTGGTGGGCGCGTTCGATGCAACGGTGGCAGTCACGACGTTGTACTCCTGCGTGTAGGTAGACCAGTGGTGTAGTGGTATGAGACTAGCCCACCTGTTGAACTGGTATTAACCCGTTTGCCGGGCAGCGGCCGTGACTTTGCTCACGGAATGTCGACCCGCGGTCGGAGGATCCGCCTGAGCATGGCGTCTCGATCGATCACTGCTGTGCCATCGGTGATAGTCGGTCCGACCCTCCGCTGTTCGCCGCCGTGCCGACATCACTCGCTCTGAACGCCGGCGCCGCGGCTCGGGCGGCCGCGTCCGCTGCCGTTGACACGAAGAACCTGCGCGACGTCATCCCCTGGCTCGAGGCGTGGAAAGCCGCCCTCCACTGACCGGTCGTCTGCGCCGATGAACGCCCAAGGTGGCCGATCCCTGGGGTGTGTACACGCTCGGTGCTCTTGTGACTGCGTACCGGGTCATCGATTGTCAAGCGTCGGCTCTTCTGCTCAGGTAGCCGCATCGATCAGTTTGATCGCCGCGGCAAGGTATTCTGCGGACGCGCCGACGCCGTTATCGGCAACTTGTGCAGGAGTTCCAGCGGCGACGACTGTGCCGCCATCATCGCCGGCGCCGGGTCCGAGGTCAGTTGAGTCCCTCATAGTGGTGTAGCCGTGGTGGCTGGCTCTGGACGACAGGGCGGTCACCGCGTGATCCTCGAGCTCATCTCTCACAACTCACTCGAGAAGGACCATCACGATGACCGCTCCACACATTGTCGACCCTGCCCACGTTCTTAGCGAGCTCCTTGCTGAGGCATCACCGGACATGATGCGCAGTTTGTTGCAGACCATGCTCAACGCCCTGCTGTCGGCCGACGCTGACGCGGTGGCCGGCGCCGAGTACGGCCAGCCCACCCCTGGCCGCCTCGCGCAACGCAACGGCTACCGCCACCGGACCCTGGACACCCGCACCGGCACCATCGACCTGGCCATCCCCAAACTGCGCACCGGCAGCTACTTTCCCGACTGGCTGCTCGAACGCCGCAAACGCGCCGAAACAGCCCTGATCACCGTGGTCGCCGACTGCTACCTCGCCGGCGTGTCCACCCGCCGCATGGACAAACTCGTCAAGACCCTGGGCATCGACCGGCTCTCGAAGTCCCAGGTCAGCCAGATGGCCGCCGACCTCGACGAACACGTCGAGCAGTTCCGCCACCGCCCGTTGGGCGATGCGGGGCCGTTCACCTTCATCTCCGCCGATGCGTTGACCATGAAGGTCCGAGAAGGCGGACGGGTCGTCAACTCGGTGGTGATGCTCGCGACCGGGGTCAACGCCGACGGGCACCGCGAAGTGTTGGGGATGCGGGTCGCCACTGCCGAGACCGGACCGGCCTGGAACGAGTTCTTCGCCGACCTGGTCGCCCGCGGCCTGACCGGTGTCCGTCTGGTGACCTCCGATGCCCATGCCGGGCTGGTCGAGGCGGTCGCGGCGAACCTGCCCGGAGCGTCCTGGCAGCGTTGTCGCACCCACTACAGCGCGAACCTGATGGCCATCACACCCAAGAGCCTGTGGCCAGCGGTCAAGGCGATGCTGCACTCGGTCTACGACCAGCCCGACGCCACCGCCGTCCACGCCCAGTTCGACCGACTGCTGGACTACACCGCCGACAAGCTCCCCGCCGTGACCGACCACCTCGACCAAGCCCGGGCTGACATCCTCGCGTTCACGCAATTCCCGCCCGAGGTCTGGCAGCAGATCTGGTCCAACAACCCCACCGAACGCCTGAACCGGGAGATCCGTCGCCGCACCGACAGTGTCGGGATCTTCCCCAACAGGGCCGCGATCGTCCGGCTCGTCGGCGCGGTCCTGGCCGAGCAAACCGACGAATGGGCCGAAGGACGCCGCTACCCCGGCCTCGAAATCCTCACCAAGAGCCGCCTCAGCCTCATCACCAACCAGCCCGAACAGGAGACCACGCCCGCACTCGCCAGCTAACCCAGCCCCGAAGGATCACCAACAGTTACACCACTTGCCGGGACTTGACCCCGAGGTCGATGACGTAGTCGGCTGCTGCCACCACCCGCATGTCAAGTTCCACCGCGACGACGGTGTTTCCTGCGTCGACGAGGGTTTGCAGATGCGTCACGAGCCGGTCAGCGTCAGCGCAGTGCAGGCCCGAAGTGGGTTCGTCGAGAACATACAAGGTGTCCCCTCGTTGTGCGCGCTGTAGCTCGCTTGCGAGCTTCACGCGTTGTGCCTCACCTCCAGAGAGCTCGGTTGCCGGTTGTCCGAGTCGCAAATATCCGAGACCCACGTCTGACAGTGCGGCTAGTGAGCGGGTGATGTCGTCTTCACCGTCAAAGAACAGGTGGGCTTCCTCAACGCTCATCGCGAGCACGTCAGCGATGGTGCGCTCCCGCCAAGTGATCTCGAGGGTCGAGGCTTTGTACCGGGTCCCGTGACAGTCGGGGCATTCGGTGTACACGGATGGGAGGAAGAGTAGCTCGACCATCACGGACCCTTCGCCCTCACAGGTGGGGCAGCGGCCGCCGGAGACATTGAAGGAGAAACGGCCGGGCTTGTACCCACGCGAGCGAGCCTCGGGCGTCTCAGCGAAGCGTCGACGGACGTGGTCGAACAAGCCCGTATATGTTGCAACGTTCGATCGGGGGGTTCGGCCGATGGGTCGTTGATCGATGGTGACAACCCGCCGGACCCCCTCGAGAGAGCCGTCGAGGACACCGTCGAGCCGCTCTGGGGTATCGGCAAGGAGCAGCTCGTCGCCGGTCGGTTCGTCCTCCGCCGCAATGCTGTGACCGAGGCGGTCACTGACGAGAGCCGGGAGGGCCTGGCTGACCAAGCTCGACTTGCCGGAACCCGAGACTCCGGTGACCGCTGTGAAAACACCCACGGGAATGTCGATGGAGACGCCGTGCAGGTTGTTACGAGTCACGTCCTTCAAGTGGAGCCACCCGCGCGGGTCGCGAGGGGTGTGCGGGGGCAGTCCACTGCCACCGAAGAGGTAGCCGCGTGTCACTGAGTCCTTGACGTCGGCAAGCCCATCGGTAGGGTCGCTGTAGAGAACGCGGCCGCCATGCTCGCCCGCGCCGGGGCCGATGTCCACGAGCCAGTCCGCGTGCCGCATGACATCGACGGAGTGTTCGACGACGAACAGGCTGTTTCCGCTTCTCTTGAGCCCGTCGAGGATCTTCAAGAGCGCTGTCACGTCTTGTGGGTGAAGGCCTGCGGATGGTTCATCGAGGACATAGACGACGCCGAACAGGTCGGAGCTGAGCTGTGTGGCGAGCCTGATTCGTTGCAACTCGCCACCCGACAGGGTCGGGGTGGCTCGACTTAACGACAGATACCCGAGGCCAAGATCGGTCAGTGGGCGGAGTCGCTCGATCAGCCCGGAAGCGAGCCGGGACGCAGCGGCGCGCTTCTCCGGCGAACGGTTTGCGGTGCGGCGCACATCGGGTGCGGCGGCGTGCGCGGACCCTCCGGCGGCGATGCGCTGCTCCGTGGCTGCGCGACGGGAATTGGCATTCAGCACAGCACCATTGGGAACGGTCTCGGCCTGTTGCGCTCCCGCAACAACGTCGGAGAGCATGTCAGCAAGCTCTCGAAGCGGCAACTGCGAGAACTCCGCGATGTCCAGGCCCTCGAACGTGACCGAGAGCGCTTCAGGCTTCAGCCGCTTTCCGTGACAGACCGGGCATAGGGCGGCGTCGAGGTACTGCGCGACGCGACGCTTCATCGACGCGCTCTTCGAGTTCGCGAATGTGTCCAACACATACCGGCGGGCTCCGACGAAGGTGCCCGAGTAGCTCGGCTCGACCCCGGCCTTGGTCGCGGCGCGAGCCTCAGCAAGCGTCAACCGGGAGTGGACCGGAACGAACGGGGTCTCATCCGTGTAAAGGATCCAGTCCCGGTCCTCTCGGGGCAGATCTTTCCATGGCACGTCAACGTCATAGCCGAGGGCCACCAACACGTCGCGGAGCTGGTGTCCGTGCCATGCTGTTGGCCAGGACGCGATCGCGCGCTCCCGGATCGTGAGCGACGGATCCGGCACCATCCGCTCCTCGGGCACCGCGTAGACACGACCAATGCCGTGACACTCCGGGCAGGCCCCCTGCACCGTGTTGGCAGAAAAATCCTCCGCGTAGAGCATCGGCTGCCCATCCGGATAGTCCCCGGCGCGGGAGTACAGCATCCGCACGAGGCTGGACACCGTGGTGATGCTTCCCACCGTGGACCGGGCACTGCGTCCTCCACGCTGCTGCAACGCCACGGCCGGCGGCATCCCGGTGATGGAGTCAACATCGGGAACGCCCGCCTGGTCGATCAGACGGCGAGCGTACGGCGCCACCGACTCCAAATACCGTCGCTGCGACTCCGCGACAGCGTCCCAAACGCCAACGATGACTTCCCAGAACCCGACACACCCGTGAACACCACTAACGAGTCCCGCGGAACGGAGAGGTCCACATTCCGCAGGTTGTGCTCCCGAGCACCCGAGACCCGAACCTGCGCGTCGGCGGGGGAAGAATCAGACGAAGTCATGACCGGATCGTACGGGCGTGGTCGCGGTGCCAGCCGGTGGCCTGGCACAACGCGTCGAGGACCTCGCCCTTCTCGGCCCTGGATCCCTTGGCGTACTTGACCCTCATCGCCTTGGTCACTACACGACGTTCACTCATCGACAACCCCATCCATGCATGGTCGTCCCACGCGGGCATCTTGAGATGAGTCAACGACCCTGCCTACGCGGGCATCTTTGATGAGTCAACGCGTCGTTTTGCGCGATCTGTCCGAGTGGTCTAGAGTTATTTCTCGGTCGCGAAACGGCCAGGCGCTCGTAGCTTAACGGATAGAGCATCTGACTACGGATCAGAAGGTTGGGGGTTCGAATCCCTCCGAGCGCGCAGGACAAAGGCCCCGGCACATGCCGGGGCCTTTGTCGTTCCCCGGTCTCATGTCCAGCCGTGGCCCTTCAACGGCTCGCCGACACCGGCGACAATGGCCGCATGAAGCATGTACGCGTCGGTTCCAGCGGCCTCGAGGTCTCCGCCATCACCCTGGGGTGCATGAGCTTCGGTACGCCGGACCGCGGCACCCACCCCTGGTCGATGACCGAGGAGGACTCGCGCCCGTTCCTCGAGCGGGCGCTCGAGCTCGGCATCACCACCTTCGACACCGCCGACGTCTACTCCGACGGCACGAGCGAAGAGATCGTCGGACGCGCGCTCGGGGAGCTCGCGAACCGCGAGGACGTGGTGATCTGCACCAAGGTCAACGGACGCATGTGGTCCGGCCCCAACGGCGCGGGCCTGTCGCGACGCCACATCATGAAGGCCGTCGACGACTCCCTGCGTCGGCTGGGGACCGACCACGTCGACCTCTACCAGATCCACCGCTTCGACCCCCACACACCGGTCGAGGAGACGATGGAAGCGCTGCACGACGTGGTGAAGGCCGGCAAGGCCCGCTACATCGGCGCCTCCTCCATGTGGACGTGGCAGCTGGCGCAGATGCAGCACGCGGCCGACCTCGGCGGCTGGACGCGCTTCATCTCGATGCAGGACCAGTACTCGCTGCTGTCCCGCGAGGAGGAGCGCGAGATGCATCCCTACTGTCTGGCCACGGGGGTCGGCGTACTGCCGTGGTCGCCGCTGGCCCGCGGCCGCCTGACCCGCGACTGGGACGAGACCAGCGCCCGGCAGCAGAGTGACGCGTTCGGCAAGACCCTGTTCCAGCGCCAGGAGGACTCCGACCGCGCGATCGTCGACGCGGTGCGTGAGGTCGCCGACGAACGCGGCGTCTCCCGCGCGCAGGTCGCCCTGGCCTGGGTACGCCAAGCTGCGGCCGTCACGTCGCCGATCGTGGGCGTGACCAAGATGCACCACCTGAACGATGCGGTCGCCTCGCTGTCGTTGACCCTCACCGAGGCGGAGCTGTCCCGGCTCGAGGATCCCTACACGCCACGCGACCCCGAGGGCTTCTGACCCGAATTCCACCCGGGTCGCCGGGCGGCGTGGGATGCTGCAGTATGCGCGCTGTCGTCTACGACGCGCCCGGGGAGATGCCCGAGGTGCGTGAGGTCCCCGAACCCAGCTGCCCTCCTCACGGTGTCGTGGTGGAGGTGGCGGCCACCGGCGTGTGCCGGTCCGACTGGCACGCCTGGTGCGGCCGCGAGGAGATCCCGCTGCCGCACATCCCCGGCCACGAGTTCGCCGGCCGCGTCGTCGAGGTCGGGTCCGAGGTGCGCGGCGACTGGCCGCTGGGCACGCGCGTCACCACCCCGTTCGTGTGCGGCTGCGGCGAGTGCGTGCTGTGCCGCAACGGCGCGCCCCAGGTGTGCCCCGACCAGACCCAGCCGGGCTTCACCGGGCCGGGGAGCTTCGCCGAGCGCGTCGTCGTCCACCACGCCGACGTCAACCTCGTCGCGCTGCCCGACGACATCGACTTCGTCACCGCGGCCGCGCTGGGATGCCGGTTCGCGACCGCGTACCGGGCGCTGCTGGGGCACCGCATGCTGCGCGTCGGCCAGTGGCTGCTGGTGCTCGGGGCCGGCGGCGTGGGGCTGTCGGCGGTCCTCATCGGGCGCGCGCTGGGCGCGGAGGTCGTCGCCGTCGACGTGAGCGCCGACGCCCTGGCCCGCGCCGAGGAGCTCGGCGCCTATCCGCTGCCGTGGGGCGACGACATCGTGGAGCGCATCCGCGAGGTCTCCGGCGGCGGAGTTCATCTGGGCCTCGATGCGCTCGGCCGTCCCGACCTCGCCGAGGCGAGCGTACGCAGCCTCCGGCGCCGCGGCGCCCACGTGCAGGCGGGTCTGCTGCTCGGCGGGGACGCGCGTACGGCCTTCCCCATGGACCTGGTCGTCGCCCACGAGCTGGCGATCTTCGGCACGCACGGGCTGGCCGCCGACGACTACCCGTCGATGCTGGCGCTGATCCGCGACCAGCAGGTGCCGCTCGACCGCCTGATCGGGCGACGGATCACCCTCGACGAGGCGCCACAGGCCCTGGTCGACCTCGACCGGCCCACGACCGGTGGCCTGACCGTGGTGGTGATGGACGAGGGATGATGCGGGCCGGCACCCGCACATGTGCACGAGTTGAGAACACACGGCAGACTGGGGCACCGTGCTGCCCTTCGTCCTGACCCATCCGCAGTGGGATCCCGTGGCCTTCCGCCTGGGCCCCCTCCAGATCCACTGGTATGCGCTGATGTACTTGGTGGGCTTCGCGCTGGGCTACGTCCTGCTCGTGCGCCGCCTGCGCCACCAGCCGTACGCGCGGATCACGAGCCCCGCGCCGTGGACGCGCGCCAATATCGAGGACATGCTGCTGGCCGCCGTGGCCGGGGTCATCATCGGCGGCCGCCTCGGCTACTGCCTGTTCTACAAGCCGCTGTACTACGCGGGCCACCCGCTGGAGATCTTCGCGGTCTGGCAGGGCGGCATGAGCTTCCACGGCGGCGCGATCGGTGTGGCGGTCGCCCTGCTGGTGTACGCGTGGCGCACCCGGCGACCGTTCCTCGAGGTCACCGACCTGCTGGTCCCGGCGGTCCCGACCGGTCTGGCCGCGGGGCGCATCGGCAACTTCATCAACGGTGAGCTGTGGGGCCGCGAGACACCCGCCTCCCTGCCGTGGGCGATGATCTTCCCCCAGGCGGGAGACCTGCCGCGCCATCCCTCGCAGATCTACCAGTTCCTCATGGAGGGCCTGCTCCTGTTCGCGCTGCTGTGGTGGTACGCGCGCCGTGAGCACGCCCGCGGCAAGATCAGCGGCGCGTTCGTCCTCGGCTACGGCATCTTCCGGTTCATCGCCGAGTATTTCCGTGAGCCCGACGCCCATCTCGGGCTCATCGGCGGTCTGTCGATGGGGCAGTGGTTGTGCGTCCCCATGATCCTCGGCGGCGCCGGGCTGTGGCTGTGGGCCCACCGTGCGCAGCGGTACGCCGACGCCGTGGCCGTCCCCGCAGGTGACGGTGGCGCGACCGCGGTGGGCTCGGGAGAGTCCGCGGACGCGGATGCGGTGACGGGCAAGGATGCTTTGGCCGACAAGGACGTCGAGGCGGGCCAGGACGCCGAGAAGGAGCCCGAGGCGAGCGTCGCCCAGAAGGAGCCGGTGAAGGACGCACCGGCCGAGACGGGGGTCGCGACCGAGTCCTCCGGGGGTGCGGCGGTGCACGACCCGGATGCCGATGACCCGAA
The DNA here is from genome assembly GCF_054780035.1 of Mariniluteicoccus endophyticus. Lineage (NCBI taxonomy): Bacteria > Bacillati > Actinomycetota > Actinomycetes > Propionibacteriales > Propionibacteriaceae > Mariniluteicoccus > Mariniluteicoccus endophyticus. The sequence goes on from NZ_BAAGXC010000038.1 coordinate 65,468, forward strand.
GGCGGACGACGCCGCCAGCTCTGACGCCGACCGTCCCGATGATGTCCCGACCACCGCCGAGCCCGAGAAGGAGGCCTGAGCATGACCTCGCAGACGAACGATCTCCTCGTAGGCCGCTATCAGCTCCTGGACCGGATCGGTGGCGGCGGCATGGGCCAGGTCTGGAAGGCCCGCGACCTGACGCTCGAGCGCCTCGTGGCCGTCAAGACCGTCGACCTCGGCCATCCCGACCCCACGGTGGCCGAGAGGTTCCGGCGGGAGGCCATCGCGACCTCGCGGCTCACCAACCCCCACGTGGTGCAGGTCTACGACGCGGGCACCGACGGCCAGACGTCGTTCCTGGTCATGGAGCTCCTCGCCGGGCCGAGCCTGCACCAGGTCATCCAGGAGAAGGGCCGCCTCACGGTGCAGGAAGGGCTCGCGGTCGCCCGCGACGTCACGCGCGGACTGCTCGGCGCCCACGCGATCGGCGTGGTCCACCGCGACATCAAGCCAGGCAACGTCATGTACGACGCCGACGGCAAGATCAAGCTGGTCGACTTCGGCATCGCCCAGCTGTCCGAGAAGCTCGGGGCGACCCTCACCGCCCCCGCGACGGCGCTGGGCACCGCGGCGTACATGTCGCCGGAGCAGGCCACCGGCGAGGGAGCCACGCAGGCGTCCGACTGGTATGCCCTGGGCTGCCTCCTCGTCACCGTCTTCACAGGCAGCCCGCCGTTCTCCGGTGACGCCGTCCACGTGGCGACCCAGCAGGTCGACGGGCGTCCGCCGCGGCTCAGCGAGCGCGTCCCCGGCGTGCCGCCGGCGCTCGACGACCTCGTCGCCGCCATGCTGCGCAAGGACCCCGCCGCACGACCCAGCGGCGACCAGATCCTCGCCCAGGTCCAGGCGCTGGAGGTCGACCCCGATGCCCCCACGATGGCGCTCGGCGCCGACGCCCCCGCGACCTCGGTGCTGCCCGCGACCCCGCTCACGCCTACAGAACCCGTCGCCCCCGCGGCGCCGCCCCGCTCCAGGCTCGCCGAGCTCGACGAGGATGAGTCCCGGACAAGATGGCCATGGGTCGTCGCCGCGCTCGCCCTACTGGCCGCCCTCGCGTTCGGCGGGTGGTGGGTGCTGGGCCGCGACAGGGGCGAGGTCGTGCCCCCGGCCGTCCAGACCCCGTCGATCGCCGCCCCCACGGTGCCCGCGGCACCCCGGCCGACCACTCAGGCGCCCCGCCCGACCACCCCCCAGCCCCAGCCGACCAGGACCACGCCCACGCGCACGCCCAGCCCGACCCCCACCACCTCGAAGAAGGCCACGCCGTCGCGCACGCCGTCGGCCTCGGCCACCCCGAGGGCCGACACGACCGCGGTGACCTCGGCGATCGACCAGGTGAGTGACAACGGCGCACGCCAACAGCTGGCAAAGGCGTGGGACAACGGCGACGACGACGCCGCCGAGAAGCTCGCGAAGACGCTGACGAAGCTGCAGGGCCAGGGCAAGGTCACCGACCAGGAGGCGTCGATGATCCGTGACGCCGCCGGCCTCACCACCTGAGCCCTTGGCCCCTGCACGGACGGAGAAGCCCTCCGGCGGCATTTGGGCGAGTCTGGAATAACCAGGTGTTCGCCGCGGCTGAACCACGTAGTGTCCCCTCGGCTCGACGACGAGCACGACCCCTCTCAACCCCGCCGTCTGGAGCTCCCATGCAGTCCGCCCCCGCCACCGCCGTGCCCGCCGAGGCGCCCGACAGGATCCGCTGGGACGTCATCGGCCTCCTGCTGGGTGCGGCGTTCGTCGTCATCCTCAACGAGACCACAATGGCCGTGGCGATGCCCGCGCTCATGGCCGACCTCCACGTCGACGCCCGCCTCGTGCAGTGGCTGACGACCGGTTTCATGCTGACCATGGCCGTCGTCATCCCCGTGACGGGCTTCATCATGGACCGCCTCACGACCCGTCAGGTGTTCCTCACGGCGATGACGCTGTTCTCGCTCGGCACGCTGATGGCCGGCTTCGCGCCGGGCTTCTGGCCGCTGCTCGTGGCCCGCATCGTGCAGGCGTCCGGCACGGCGATCATGATGCCGCTGCTGATGACGACGATCCTCGTGCTGGTGCCGGTCGAACGTCGCGGTCAGGTCATGGGCCTCGTCTCCGTGGCGATGTCGATGGCGCCCGCGCTCGGCCCGACCATGTCAGGTGCAGTCCTGCAGTTCGCGTCGTGGCGGGCGATCTTCCTGATCGTCCTGCCTATCGCGCTCGGCATGCTCGCGCTCGGCGCGGTGCGCATGACCAACGTGGGCGAGACGAAGGACACCCCCGTCGACGCGCTGTCGGTGGTCCTGTCGGCGTTCGGCTTCGGCGGCCTGGTGTACGCCCTGTCGCGCATCGGCGAGCACGGCGGCGGGGGAGTGGCGACGATGCTCGTCGCCTTCGGCATCGCCGCGGTCGCCCTCGTCGCGTTCGTGTGGCGCCAGTTGGCGCTCCAGCGCGCCGACCGGCCGCTGCTCGACCTGCGCACGTTCCGGCACCGCTCGTTCACTGTCGGTCTGCTGGTGATGATGGTCGCCTTCATGGCGCTGATGGGCGTCGTGCTGCTGTGGCCGATCTACCTGCAGCAGGTGCGCGGGCTGTCCACCGTCGCCACCGGCCTGCTCATGCTGCCCGGCGGCCTGATGATGGGCCTGCTCGGCCCGGTCATCGGCCGGTTGTTCGACCGCTTCGGCGCGCGACCGCTCGTAGTGCCCGCCGCGGTCGTCATGACGCTGGTCGTCGCCTCGTTCTCGCTGGTGGGGCCGCGTACGCCGCTGTGGCTGCTGCTCGCGCTCCACGCGACGATGTCGTTGGCGCTGGCGTTCATCTTCACCCCGGTGTTCACGTCGTCGCTCAACGACCTGCCGCCCCACCTCTACGGCCACGGCTCGGCGCTGCTGTCGACGTTGCAACAGGTCGCCGGTGCCGCGGGCGCGGCGCTGCTGGTGACGGTGATGTCGTCGGGCGTGGCCTCGGCGATCGCGCGCGGCGTGGTGCCGCAGGACGCGCAGCTGTCGGGCCTTCACGCGGCGTTCCTGCTGGGCGCGGTCATGGGTTCGCTGGGGATCGTCTTGGGGTTGCTCCTGCCTGCGAGGGCCCCGTCGACCGTCGACGGCAAGGCGCGACCCGAGCAGGAGCCCGTCACCGCCGAGTGAACTTCAGGCGAGGTGGAGGGCTGGGTCGTCCGCGGCGAACGTACGCACCGGCCCCGGGCCGGTCTCGCGCGTCTCGAATCGCACGGTGACTCGACCCAGTCCCTGCCCCCACACCCAGCCCGGGCCGTGCTCGTCGTGGACGACGTCGATGCCCGGCAGCCACGTCGACGGCCGCCGGCGCTCGCGGGTGTCGGCGACGACCTCCTCGACGTCGGGCGCCTCGGGCGTCGGGTCGAGCGGGAACAGCTCCTCCTGCGCGACCGTCGTCAGCCCCGAGACGCCCACGCCGAGCAGGCGTACGCCACCGCGGGTGTCGACGCCCGCCAGCAGCTCGGTGGCCATGCGCGCGATCAGCTCGGGGCTGTCGGTGGCGCCATCGAGCGTCCTTGAGCGGGTGTGGGTGGTGAAGTCGGGCAGGCGCACCTTCAGCGTGACCGTGCGCGCGAACAGCGAAGCGGCCCGGATGCGGGAGGCGACCTCGTGGGCGTCGCGGCGCACCAGCGCGACCAGGCGTCCGGGGTCGCGCTCGTCGTGCTCGAACGTATCCTCGACCGAGATCGACTTGGCCTCGCGCTCGGCGACCACCGGCCGGTCGTCGCGGGCGTGGGCGAGCTCGTGGAGGTTGGTGCCGGACGCGCGGCCCAGCTCGCGGACCAGCTCGGCGAGGCCCATCTTCTGCAGGTCGGCGATCTTCGTGACGCCGAGGCGCTGGAGGCGTTCCATGGTCGCCGGGCCGACGCCCGGGATGGCGCGCACGGACATTTGAGCGATGAGCTCGACCTCCGTGCCGGGCGGGACGATGTGGCAGCCGTCGGGCTTGCCGAGCTCGGTGGCGAGCTTGGCCATGAACTTCGAGGTGCCGATACCGATGGATGCGGTGAGGCCGCCGGTCTCTTCGGCGACCTCGTCCTTGATGTGGTTAGCGAGCTCGCGCAGACCGTCCTCGTCGTGGGTGACGGGGATCATCGCCGCGTCCAGGTCGATGAACGCCTCGTCCAGGCTCAGCGGCTCGACCAGCGGTGACACCGACCGCAGGATCGACATCACCTGCGCGCTGGCCTCGCGGTAGGCGCCGAACCGCCCCGCCAGGAATGCCGCGTGCGGGCACAGCCGGCGTGCCTCGTGGGACGGCATCGCGGAGCGTACGCCGAACACGCGGGCCTCGTACGAGCACGTCGAGACCACTCCGCGCTGCCCGATGCCGCCCACGACCACGGGCTTGCCGCGCAGGCTGGGCTTGTCACGCTGCTCGACCGACGCGAAGAACGCGTCGAGGTCGAGATGCAGGATCGAGGCCCGGGATCGCACGGTCCATTGTCGCGTACGCCGCCACGCGCACGGGGAGGACTGCCGCCGCGCCCTCACACACAACAGGCCGAAAACTCCATGACAGGCGATGCAACGCCTGTCATTTCGGCCTGTCGTGGAGGTGTCAGCGATCGCCCTCGCGCTGCGGGGGCTCCGGGTGTGCGGGCGGCTCGCCGTCGGGGCCGTGGCCAGGGCCGAAGCCCCCGGGACCGTGGCCCCGCCGTGCACCGCGGCGGCGTCCGCGACGGCCACCGGGACCGCCGGGACCGCCGGGACCGCCGGGACCGAAGGGGCCAGGTCCACCGAAGTCGGGGCCGCCGAATCCGGGGCCGCCGAATCCGGGGCCGCCCTGGCCGCCGAAACCGGGACCACCCGGGCCACCCGGACCGCCGAGGCGGCCGCGCTGGATGCGGGCGATCTTGGCCATGGCGGCGTGGGTCAGCCACGCGTTGGTGGACAGGCCCTCGGCGGCGGCGAGCACGTCGATCTTGGTCTTGACCGACTGGGGCAGCCGCAGCGAGACGCGCGCCATCTCCTCATCGGAGTCGTCGTCGAGGACCTGGGCGACGTCGTCGTCGGTGGTGTCCTCGGCAGTGGTCTGGGTGACGGTGAACTTCGGTGTCAGACCATCCATGTGGACCCGCACGTCGCCGTCGATGGACCGGCCGATCTCGGTGGCCGCGTCGGCGACCGCCTCGATCAGCGCGAGGCGCAGGGCGGGCCCCAGGGCGGATCCCAGCTTCTGCGCCACCTGCTGATGGTTCTCTTCGGCCAAGGCGGTGGCGTTGGCCATCTGCTCCTGGACTGCGGTGATGTACTTCGAAAGCTCCATGACGTCAAGTGTGCGCCTTGGTGGCGTCAAAATCAATCCTAGTGACGCCACATGTGGCGTCAGGCGTGTGCGGGTGCCGGCCGCGTACCTCTGGTGCTGGCGATGCTCCGCCCGTACGCTGGCCCTATGACGCAGGATCCCCGCCCGGCCACCGAGGAGGCGCAGCACGCCTCGGGCGACCTCGACCACGCCGAGGACGCGCCCGCCCCGGGTGAGCCCATGCCCACCGCCGACCTGCCCGCCATCGACGAGAGCCTGCCGTTCGATGCGGCGGAGGAGGCGGAGGACCGCTGGTGGGAGACGGACGACCCCGGGTCCGCGGCCGACGGTGACCCCGCCGGTGCCGCCCGGCTATCGTGACCGGGTGACCTTCAAGCCTGAGCTCTGGGAGCCCGTCGCCGGGTTCGACTTCACCGACATCACCTACCACCGCGCCAAGGACGTACCGGTGGTGCGTGTCGCGTTCGACCGCCCCGAGGTCCGCAACGCGTTCCGCCCGCACACGGTGGACGAGCTCTACACCGCGCTCGACCATGCGCGCATGTCGTCCGACGTGGGCTGCGTGCTGCTGACCGGCAACGGCCCCTCGCCGAAGGACGGCGGCTGGGCGTTCTGCTCCGGCGGCGACCAGCGCATCCGCGGCCGCTCGGGCTACCAGTACGCCGAGGGCGAGACCGCGGAGACCGTCGACAAGGCGGGTGCGGGACGCCTGCACATCCTCGAGGTGCAGCGCCTGATGCGCTTCATGCCGAAGGTCGTCATCGCCATGGTCAACGGCTGGGCCGCGGGTGGCGGACACTCTCTCCACGTCGTGTCCGACATGACCATCGCCTCGCGCCAGCACGCGCGGTTCAAACAGACCGACGCCGACGTGGGCTCGTTCGACGGCGGCTTCGGGTCGGCATACCTCGCCCGGCAGGTGGGTCAGAAGATCGCCCGCGAGATCTTCTTCCTCGGCGAGACCTACGACGCGCAGCGCGCGTACGAGATGGGTACCGTCAACCGCGTCGCCGACCACGACGACCTCGAGGACCTCGGCCTCGAGATGGCCGCGACCATCTGCGGCAAGTCCCCGACCGCTCAGCGCATGCTCAAGTACGCGTTCAACGCCATCGACGACGGGCTCGTCGGCCAGCAGGTCTTCGCCGGCGAGACCACGCGCCTGGCGTACATGACCGACGAGGCCGTCGAGGGCCGCGACGCCTTCCTCGAAAAGCGCGACCCCGACTGGTCGAAGTTCCCGTACTACTACTGAGCAGGGGTGCGGCGAGGCAGCGACCGTGCTGCCCAGGAGTCGGCTCAGCCGCCGGCCAGCAGGCTGATCACCACGGCCAGGATGATCGTGTTGAACACGAACGCCAGCAGGCCGTGGACGGTCACGTGGCGGCGCATCGCCGCGGTGGTGACGGCGACGTCGGTGGTGCCGAACGTCACCTGGCCGGCCATGGCCGCGTACACGTAGTCGCTGAACTCGCGCTCGCGCTCCTCGCCCGGGAACTCGAGGCACCGCGTACGCAGGTCCTCGCGCGCGTACTGCAGCGCGTAGATCATCCACAGGTAGAGCCACGAGCCGATGGTCGCGGCGATGCCGATGACGGTCATCGTGGCGCTCATGCGGTCCAGCGCCTCCAGTGCGAGGAGCAGCACCATCATCATCAGGCTCGTCAGCGAGATGGTCAGCGACAACGACAGTGTGCCGCCGCCGACGAGGAACGAGCGGCCCCACGGATGGCGCATCATGCGACGCACCCATGCGGCTCCTTGGTCATCGCCGTTCAGCACGGCGTCGGCGAGCGCGTCACCCTTCAGCCCCCGGAACGCCAGGGGGATCGTCAGCGCCGAGGCCGCCGAGTAGGCCGCCCAGAACGACCAGAACGCCTGCATGGCGCGGCTGGCGTACAGCGTCCGCAGCGACACGTCCTCTCCCGTCGGCATCAGCACGACGAAGCCGATCGCGCCGAAGACCGATCCGACGACGCTTCGGTTCAGCTCCGAGGCGAGCCAGGGGCGTCGCGGCGTGGTCTCACTGGGCGAGGCCATACAGGCGGTCGCCCGCGTCGCCGAGGCCGGGGACGATGTAGCCGACCTCGTTGAGCTTCTCGTCGATCGCCGCGACGACCAGCGTGCATGGCACCTCGAGATCGGCCAGCAGCCCCTCGAGGCGCTCGATGCCCTCGGGCGAGGCCAGCAGGCAGATGCATGTGATGTGGTCGGCGCCGCGACCGACAAGGAAGTTGATCGTCCCGGCCAGCGAGCCGCCGGTGGCCAGCATCGGGTCGAGCACGTAGCACTGGCGGCCCGACAGGTCGGCGGGCAGGCGCTCGGCGTACGTGAACGGCTCGAGGGTCGCCTCGTCGCGGACCATGCCGACGAATCCCACCTCGGCGCTGGGGATGAGCCGCGTCATGCCCTCGAGCATGCCGAGGCCGGCGCGCAGGATCGGCACGACGAGCGGCGGCGGGGACACCAGATGGACGCCCTTCGCCTCGGCGACGGGGGTCTGCACGGTGTGCTCGCGCACGCGGATCTCGCGCGTCGCCTCGTAGCCCAGCAGCGTCACAAGCTCCTCGGTCAGGCGACGGAAGGTCGGCGAGTCGGTCTTCTGGTCGCGGAGGATGGTGAGCTTGTGCTCCACGAGCGGGTGGTTGACGTCGATGACCTGCATGGGGCCCCTTCCGAAGGTTCTCGGCGTGAGCCTACAGGCGCGCGGCCCGTGCGGTCAGCGGGTCAGGTACGCCAGCGCGTGGGCCGTCTCGTCGGCCGTGGGGCGGCCTGTGCCGTGCGCGGTGTGGGCGTGCGGGACCTCCTCGCCTGCGGCGACCGGGCCGGGTGGCGTGCCGTCGCCGAAGGGCCGGTCGCCGAGCTCCTCGCGGTGGTGCGGTGCGAGCCAGCCCGACAGGTCGGGCCCCGCGGGGACGACCTGCGTGGGGTTGATGTCGCTGTGGGTCACGTAGTAGTGCTGCTTGATCTGCACGAAGTCGATCGTGTCGCCGAATCCCGGGGTCTGATAGAGGTCGCGCGCGTACGCCCACAGCGCGCCGAAGTCGGACAGCCGCTGGCGGTTGCACTTGAAGTGGCCGTGGTAGACGGGGTCGAACCGGGCGAGTGTGGTGAACAGGCGTACATCGGCCTCGGTGATCTGACCGCCCATGAGGAAGCGGCGCGTACGCAGGCGCTCGTCGAGCGTGTCGAGGGCGGTGAACAACCGGTCGTATGCGGCATCGTACGCCTCCTGCGAGCCGGCGAACCCGCAGCGATAGACACCGTTGTTGACCTCGGTGAAGACCATCTCCATCACCGAATGCATCTCGTCGAGGGTCTCGGCGGGCCACAGGTCGGGGGCGCCCTCGCGGTGGTGGGCGGTCCACTCGAGCGCGAAGTCCTGAGTGATCTGGGCGAAGTCGTTGGTGACGACCCGTTGGGTCTCGATGTCCACGAGGGCGGGCACGGTGATGCCGCGCGGGTAGTCGGGCACGCGGTTGTCGTACGCCTGCTTGAGGTGGGTCAACCCGAGCACCGGGTCGACCATGCCGGGGTCGAGGTCGAAGACCCACGAGTCGACGTCGTGGGTCGGGCCGGGCATGCCGAGGGAGATGGCGTCCTCGAGGCCGAGCAGGCGGCGCACGATCATGGTGCGGTTGGCCCACGGGCAGGCCCGAGCGGCGATGAGACGGTAGCGACCAGACTGGACCGGCCACAGCCGACGCCCCTGCGGGTCGGTGCCCGCCGATGCGTCGGCGACGACGCGGTCCTGGATGTAGTTCATGTCCCGCCTGAAGTCTTGGCCGAGCTCCACGTAGGCCGCTCGCTTGGTCGCCCCCGAGTCATTCATGTTTACCATTCAACCATAACGCCGGACGTGTTCGCGGGTGGGTCTCGTGCCAGGGCTCGAGATCTGACACGATGGCGTCGAGATCGACCCCCACCGAGGAGCTGGCATGAGCGACTACGACGCCGACGACGACTACGAGTCGTTCGACCTGCGCGGTCGTGATGCCGCCGACGGTCCGGACGAGGACGTCGACCCGCTCGACGACTTCGACGACTACGACGACCTCGAGGACGCCACCGACGAGGACATCGACCTGGTCATCGGCGTCCACCGCGAGGACGGTGCCGCCGTGGCGACCCCGCTGGCCAAGGACCTCGCCAACGACCTCGACGAGCTCATCTCCCAGCTGCGCCGCCTGCCCGCCGACGCCGGTGCGCTCGGGATGGTCTCGCTCGCCGACGAGGTCTTCGTGATCTGCCGTGTGCGCGGTGCCAAGGTCCAGGCCCTCCTGTCCGACGGGTACGCGGCCAACGACTGGCCGATCGCCCGCGACGTCGCCGACTTCCTCGGCGAGGACGCCCCAGACGACGAGGACGACTCGGAGCCCCTGGGTGACCTCGGCATGCTCGAGGACCTCGGCATCAGCGAGTTCGAGATGGAGCAGATCTGCGACGACCTCGACTCGGACGTCGACGAGCTGATGACGCGGATCGCCGAGAAGATGGGCGCCGGCGACCAGTTCCGCAAGGCGCTCGACGCCTTCGACGACTGACCGTGCGGCTCCACGACGCCATGGGCGTCGCGCTCGAGGCCGCCCGTGCGGCGCGCGCCCAGGGCGACGTGCCGATCGGTGCCGTCGTCCTCGACGCCGACGGCCAGCTCGTCGCGACCGCCGGCAACGAGCGCGAGCTCACCGGCGACCCGACCGCCCACGCGGAGGTTCTGGCACTGCGCCGAGCTGCCGAGGCGTCGGGGGAGTGGCGCCTGGAGGGGCACACGCTCGTCGTCACCCTCGAGCCCTGCACGATGTGCGCCGGTGCGCTGGTGCTCAGCCGCGTGGCCCGCGTGGTCTTCGGCGCGTTCGACCCGAAGGCCGGCGCGGTGGCGTCCCTGTTCGACGTGGTGCGCGACCCACGCCTCAACCACCGCCCCGAGGTGATGGGCGGCTTCCGCGAGGACGAGTGCGCCGCTTTGCTGCGTACCTTCTTCGCCGCCCGCCGCGACGACTGAGCGCGGTTACGCAGGGCGGAACGCGGTGCACCCCCCGCAGTCGGGGTGACAGGATGGGCACCATGAGCATCCTGAGCAGCGTCGAGCGCGCGCCCCGCGACCCGATCCTCGGCCTCACCGAGGCCTACAACGCCGACACGCGCCCCGACAAGGTGAACCTCGGCGTCGGCGTCTACACCGACGAGTCCGGCAAGGTGCCCCTTCTGGAGTGCGTCAAGGCTGCCCAGGCGAAGCTCGCCGAGGCCCACAAGCCCTTCGGCTACCTGCCCATCGACGGCCTGAAGGCCTACGACGACGCCGTCGCCGAGCTCGTCTTCGGCCCGTCCGTCGAGCGTGACCGCATCGCCGTCGTGCAGTCGCTGGGCGGCACGGGCGCCCTGAAGATCGCCGCGGACTTTCTCAAGTCGGTGAATCCCGACGCGCAGGTCTACATCTCGAACCCCTCGTGGGAGAACCACCGCGCCCTGTTCGCCCGCGCCGGATTCGATGTCGAGACCTACCCCTACTACGACGCCGCCAACCGCGCGGTCGACGTCGACGGGATGATCGCGACCCTCGAGGGCCTCGACGAGCGCACGATCGTCGTGCTGCACGCCTGCTGCCACAACCCGACGGGGTACGACCTGAACCCCGACGAGTGGGGCCGCGTCCTCGACGTCGTCCAGCGTCGCGACCTCGTCCCGATGCTCGACATTGCCTACCAGGGCTTCGCCAACGGCATCGAGGAGGACGGCGCCGTCGTTCGCCGTTTCGCCGAGGCCGGTGTGACGACGTTCGTCACCAACTCGTTCTCGAAGACGTTTTCTTTGTACGGCGAGCGTGTCGGTGCGCTGTCGGTGGTCTGCGGGAACGCGGACGAGGCTGCCCGGGTCATGTCGCAGCTGAAGATCATCGTGCGCACGACCTACTCCAACCCGCCCACCACGGGCGCCCAGATCGTGTCGACGATCCTGACCGACCCCGAGCTGCGCCACCAGTGGGAGGACGAACTCGCTGGCATGCGCAACCGCATCAAGGAGATGCGCCAGGGCCTGCGCGACGGCCTGCGCGCCGCCCGTCCTGACATGGACGTCGACTACATCACCACCCAGAACGGCATGTTCTCCTACTCCGGCCTCACCCCGGAGCAGATGCAGGCCCTGCGTGCGGAGCACGGCGTCTACGGCCTCGACAGCGGGCGCATCTGCGTCGCGGCGCTGAACCCCGGGAACCTCGAGCGCGTCGTCGCGGGGGTCGCCGCCGTGTGACGGCCACCGGGTGAACGATTGGCGTCATCGAATCAAAGAAGGTAATGTCTCTCGACGGTGACGTGTCTGAGCGGCCGAAGGAGCTCGCCTCGAAAGCGAGTGTAGGGAGACCTACCGCGGGTTCAAATCCCGCCGTCACCGCCAGATCGGAAAGGGTCGGACCATCGGGTCCGGCCCTTTCTGCGTTCGGGGGCATCGGCGGTGGCGTCTGCTGCCGGCGGCGGACGCCCACCACGCGGGCGTTCGGGACACATGCCGAACGGCGAGACTTTCCACGCGATCACCAGTGAATTGGTGGCCGGGGCCGTGCTGAACACCGCCGCCGACGAGACGCCGATGCGCGGCGGCGCGGCGGCCTCCCGGCTCACAATGCTCGTCGTCGTCGACTGCCTGTTCACGGCGGTCGCACAGCAGCGGTCGACCAGACGGTGCAGTCGGTCGTGGCGATGCTCGAGGCCGTGCGTACGCGCCACCGACGCAGCCGCTGAGCAGACGCGCGCCGAGGCGTCCGTCTGTGAAAAAATAGGGTCACCACAACACGCAGGAGGCCCGGATGGCGATGGACCTCGACCAGCTGATGCTCGTCGGATCGGCTGTGGTGATGGTCGCCATCGTCTCGTCACGCATCGGCTCGTGGATGGGCCTGCCCTCGCTGCTGCTCTTCCTCGGCCTCGGCATAGGCCTGGGCGAGGCCGGTTTCGGCATCCAGTTCGAGGACGCGTCGCTGGCCCACTCCTTGGGCTTCGCCGCGCTCGTGCTGATCCTCGCCGAGGGCGGACTGACGACCCGCTGGGTCGAGATCAAGGGGGCGATCCCCGTCGCGGGCCTGCTCGCGACCGCCGGCATCGGCGTGAGCGTGGGGGCGTGCTTCCTCTTCGGCCATGTCGTCCTGGGGCTCGACCCGTGGATCGCGGTGCTCCTGGGCGCTGTGTGCTCGCCGACCGACTCGGCGGCAGTGTTCTCGGTGCTGCGCAAGGTGCCGCTGCCGTCGCGGCTGCGCTCGACGCTGGAGGCCGAGTCCGGTCTCAACGATGCCCCGACGGTTCTTCTGGTGAGCGCCGCCAGCGCGTACGCCGCCGGCCATGCGGGGGAGGGGCTCGGTGCCTTCGTCCTGATGGTGGGGTTCGAGCTCGCCGGCGGGCTGTTCATCGGCGTGGTGCTGGGTTGGTTCGGCGTGAAGCTTCTGCGCAACATCGCCCTGCCCAGCGCGGGCCTGTACCCGCTCGCCGCACTGGTGTGGGCGATCCTCGCCTACGGCCTGGGCGTGTTCGTGCACACATCCGGCTTCGCCGCCGTCTATGTGTGTGCCGTGATGCTCGGCAACGGCGGCCTGCCCCACCGCCAGGCGACCCGCTCGTTCGTCGAGGGCATCGGCTGGATCGCCCAGATCGGGCTCTTCGTCATGCTGGGCCTGTTGGCCTCGCCGGGGCGGATCACCTGGGGGACCGTGGGCATGGCTCTCGTCTTCGGCGTCTTTCTCACGCTCGTCGCCCGCCCTCTGTCGGTGTACGCGGCGGCGGTCTGGTTCAGGGTCCCGCTGCGGGAACAGGTCTTCCTGTCGTGGGCGGGCCTGCGCGGGGCGGTGCCGATCATCCTCGCGACGGTGCCGCTGGTCGACCGGGTCAACGGTGCGGAGAAGCTCTTCGACGTCGTGCTCGTGTTCGTCGTCGTCTTCACGGTCGTCCAAGCCCCGACCCTGCCGTGGACGGCCCGAATGCTCGGCCTGACCGACGCCGGGCCCACCGACGTCGAGGTCGAGGTCGCCCCCATGGAACGCATCCACACCGAGCTGGTCCAGGTCCGCGTGCCGGAGCACTCCCAGCTCGCGGGCGTGGAGATCGGCGAGCTGCGTCTGCCCCGGGACGCCGTGGTCTCGCTGGTCATCCGCGGTGAGGAGCCGTTCGCCCCCGACGAGCGGACGCTGCTGCGTACGGGGGACGAGCTGTTGGTCGTGACCCCGACCCGTCACCGGATGATGGTCGAGGAGCGCCTCCGTGAGGTCGGCCAGCGGGGACGCCTCGCACGCTGGCGCCGAGGCCTGGGTGCGCCCGACGAGGCCGACACCGACTGACCTGGTCCACCCATCTGTCCGCACCGGCCGACCCGGCCCGCACCGGCCGACCCGGCCCACACCGACCGACCGGCTCGCGCGCCGACCGACCTGCACCGGCCGACCCGGCCCACACCGACCGACCGGCTCGCGCGCCGACCGACCTGCGCCGAACGACGAGATCGCCCCGCATGTCCTCGGGAACCGGCACGGGGCGATGAAGTTCTGGACGGGCCCTCGTGGGACGGCCTCACTCGAGGGTGGTCGGGGGCTCCGGGAGGCACAGGGTGGGCTGTCCCACGGGGATGGTCGTGGGGGCCTGCTTCTGCATGGCGTCGTAGTCGTTGCCGATGAGCACCTCGACGGCGTGGTCGGCGCGGGTCGCGTCGCCGACCTTCTCGGCCTTGGTGAACCACCCGGCCACGAGCTGGACCTCGGGCGCGTCGGCGGAGAACCCGATGACTTGGGTCTTGGGCGAGCGCTGCTCGGCGTTGCCAACCTTGGTCACCTTGAAGCCGTGGCTGCGGAGCTGCTGGGAGACGTCACCGGCCTTGCCGCGGAGCTTCGAGCCGTTGTGGACGCGTACGACGACCTGGGACGAATCGAGCACCCCGTTGTTGATCGGGGTCTGGACGCACGGCTTGACGTATTTCGGCCCGAGGGGCGCGGTTACCTTGGCCATGCCCCACTTGTAGGCGAAGAGCAGCAGTCCGAGCACGAGGAGCAGCGTCAGGGGAGTCTTGAGCATCCTCCAGTACTGACTGGCCACAGGGGTCTCCGATCCTGCTCGAGGAAATTGCTGTCCGCAGGACTTTACTACCTCAGCTCCAGTACCCGGGCATGCATCGTCTGACGCTGCTGCAGCGCGGCGCGCAGCGCCCGGTGGAGACCGTCCTCCAAGTAGAGCTCCCCGCGCCACGCCACGACGTGGGCGAACAGGTCTCCGTAGAACGTGGAGTCTTCCTCCAGCAGGGCCTCGAGGTCGAGGGTGCGCTTGGTGGTGACCAGCTGGTCGAGGCGCACCTGATGCGGCGCGATGGCGGCCCACTGCTTCTGGACATAGCCATGGTCCGGGTAGGGGCGGGTGTCGCCGACTCGCTTGAAGATCACGCGGCCACTGTAGTCAATACCGACGGGGGAGCCGGTTCCCGCCAGATCACGATTTGGTTGGGAATGCATAACGAATCCGTCGGTGCCGTATGGGATTCTTGCTGGCATGAGCGAAACAGCTGCGTACGCCGAGACCATCACGACCGGCTACACGTTCGAAGAGCCCGCCATCGAGCTGGGCGTCCTTGTGGAGAACGACGCCCCCGTGCCGTCGGCGAAGGTACGCATCCCGCTGGGCATGCTGAACCGACACGGCCTGGTCGCCGGCGCGACCGGCACCGGCAAGACGAAGACGCTACAGGGCCTCGCCGAGCAGATCTCCGCCGCTGGCGTACCCGTGTTCGCCGCCGACATCAAGGGCGACCTCTCGGGCCTCGCCTCGCCCGGACAGTCCAACGAGAAACTGACGGCGCGCACCCAGAAGATGGGCCAGGACTGGCAGCCGCAGGCGTGCCCGGTCGAGTTCTACGCGCTGGGCGGCCAGGGCAACGGTGTGCCGGTGCGCGCCACGGTGACGAGCTTCGGCCCGACGCTGCTGTCGAAGGTGCTCGGCCTCAACGACGTCCAGGAGAGCTCGCTCGGCCTGGTGTTCCACTACGCCGACCAGCAGGGCCTGCCGCTGCTCGACCTGACCGACCTGCGCGCCGTGCTCACCCACCTCACCTCCGACGAGGGCAAGGAGGAGCTGAAGACGATCGGCGGCCTCTCGGCGGCGACCGTGGGCGTCATCCTGCGCTCCCTGATCACGATGTCCGACCAGGGCGCCGACCAGTTCTTCGGCGAGCCAGAGTTCGACACCTCCGACCTCATGCGCGTCACGACCGACGGCCGCGGCATCATCTCGCTGCTCGAGCTGCCGAACGTCCAGGACCGCCCCCAGCTGTTCTCCACGTTCTTGATGTGGCTGCTCGCCGACCTGTTCCACGACCTGCCCGAGGTCGGCGACGTCGACAAGCCCAAGCTGGTCTTCTTCTTCGATGAGGCCCACCTGCTGTTCAACGACGCGTCCAAGGCGTTCCTCGACGCGATCGCCCAGACCGTACGCCTCATCCGCTCCAAGGGCGTCGGCGTGTTCTTCGTGACCCAGACCCCGAAGGACGTCCCCGACGACGTGCTCGCCCAGCTCGGCTCGCGCGTCCAGCACCAGCTGCGCGCCCACACCCCCAACGACGCCAAGGCGCTCAAGCAGACCGTCGCGACGTTCCCGAAGTCGCCGTACGACCTGGCCGAGGTGCTCCAGCAGCTCGGCATCGGCGAGGCGATCGTCACCGTCATGGATCCCGACGGCGCCCCGACGCCCGTCGCGTGGACGCGCATGCGCGCACCGCAGTCGCTCATGGCGCCGACGCCGGAGGACCAGCTGAAGGCTGGCATCGCCGGCTCGCCGCTCATGGCGAAGTACGGCCAGGCGATCGACCGTGAGTCCGCCCGCGAGATGCTGGCCACCCGCGTGGAGGAGGGGGCGAAGGCCGCCGAGGCCGAGCGCGTCGCCGCCGAGCAGGCCAAGGCCGCCGAGGCCCAGGCCAAGCTCGACGAGAAGGCGCGACTGGCTGCCGAGAAGGAGGCCCAGAAGGAGGCGGAGCGAGCCGCGCGCGAGGCCGAGAAGCAGCGCCTCGCCGAGGAGAAGCGGAAGGCCAACGAGAAGGGCCTCGTCGAGTCGGTCGTCGAGTCGCCCGTCTTCCGCGACATCGCTCGCACCGCCGGCCGAGAGATCGTCCGCTCGATCTTCGGCACCGCGCGCCGCCGTCGATGACCAGCCAGAGCCCGGCCGAGCCAGATCGTCTGGCTCGGCCGGACCAACGGCCTGGGCGACCTCAACCGCACTATCGACTTCGACTTCGCAGAGACCCGCTCGTGAGGCCTGGGCTGCATGGGCGGAGGCGTCCTCGTCCCGGTCCTCGTCGCCGTGCTGGTGCTGTCCCAGTCGGGCAACCCGGTCTTCACGTGGGGCACCATCGCCCTCGTCGTGCTCCTCGGGCTGGTGAGCTTCGGGTTCGGGTGGACCCAGCGCCGCGACGCGGGAAAGCTCTCCGGCCGTCCGCGTACCTGTTCCTGCACGGCATGGTGCTTCCCCATACCGGCGCCAACGCGGTGCCCGGTGCGGCGGGGGAGACCTCGCACGACGACACCCGCCGGGTCGGCTGGTGCCGGCGCGGCGGCGCCCCGCAGCGGCTGGCGTACGGGTTCACGGCGGCCAACCTCGAGCTGGCGATGGAGGCCATCGCGTACGCCCGCTCGCTGGGCGGGTACCGCTGAGAAGCCTGACCGCTCGGTGAGAACTTTGCCAGAGCGGGTTTCTGGGTGCTGCGCGCCGGCGTCGCCAGCCCTAGGCTGACGAGCATGAAGATCCTCAAGATCCTGTTCGCGCTGGCCGGCGTCGTCGGCCTCGCCGTTGCTGGCTACTACCTGTTCAACGCCTGGGTGGACATCCGCAGCATGATGGCGATCGCCAACGCCAACCGCTCCGCCGAGTTCGTCAGCCCCTGGCAGAAGGTGCTCACCAGCACCCTGCTCGCCACCGCCGGAGCCCTCGTCCTCGGTCTCGGCATCGGCCTGCCCATGCGTACCGCCGGCAGCGTCCGCAAGAAGGCGCTGCAGGACGCGGCCGACGCCCGTGAGCTGCAGATCCGCGACCGCGCCGCCGCGCGTGGTGACGACCGGGAGGCCTGAGGTGGCGCTCACCGACTCCGAGCACGTGCTCGTCTCGACGTTCAACCCCGACGTCGACACCATCGAGCAGGCGGTCACGGCCTCCGACCTCCGCGTCGGCTTCTGGACCGAGCTCGAGACCGCCGCCGCGCGCTTCGCCGACGGGGCCGTCGTCATGCTGCGCGCGTGCAACCGCTCGGGCAAGCCCGACCTCGAGGTCCCGCTGCTGGAGGGCCGCGCCGAGGTCCTCACTGAGGGCCCCATGTTCGAGGAGGTCCGCGACGCGGTCGCCGACCGATTCGGCAAGGGCGCGATCGGCGAGGGCGTGGTCGACAGCGTCAAGGGCCTGTTCGGCAAGAAGGACACCACGGCGTACGTCGTGATGGTGAACGTCACCGCCTGAACCACGGACACCCACAACGAGCAACGCCGCCCGGTCGAACCGGGCGGCGCTTCCTCGTGGCGGAGGATGCGGGATTTGAACCCGCGAGGGCGTGAACCCAACCCGCGTTCCAAGCGAGCGCCATAGGCCTCTAGGCGAATCCTCCGTCGGAGAGCGTACAACGAAACGGCGGGTCGACGCGAACCGCGCCCGGCGACGATTGGTGGGGCCGCCCCGCACTGGCTACACTTGGCTGAAGGTTCCCCGTGCGGCGGTATCTTGCCCAACTCCCCCAGGACCGGAAGGTAGCAAGGGTAAGCGAGCTCTGTCGGGTGCGCGGGGGACCCCTTTCTTTCCCGCCCCGCGAGATCTGCTTCTCCGCACTCCGGGCGAGAGACGAGCGATCGCGGGCCACCCGCGCCCCCGTTCCCCGAGCGAGCGCGGCCACCTGCGCCTCCGTTCTCCGAGTCGGCGCGGCCACCTGCGCCTCCGTTCTCCGAGCGAGCGCCAGCGAGACGAGGAGCGTGCCAGATCAGCTCCGATTCGTCTCCGAGCCCCGGATCTTTGGGGTCCGAGGCGAACTTGAGGTCGATTCGGCACGGTCGGCACCCGGTGACGGGTCCTCCCGCGGGAGGATGTGGGCCCCGGCCGCGTTCCCTAGGCTGACGGGGTGCTGCGCAACCTCCGAGCGATCCCCGTCGGCGACGTCGTGGTCGCGGCGCTGTTCGTCGTCGTGGCCGCGATCGAGGGCACCTTCCTCGTCGAGTTCGGGCCACGGTGGCCGTATGTGGCGAACGCGTTCGTGCACTTCGCGCTGGTGCCCGCGATGCTGCTGCGGCGTACCCATCCCGTCCCGTCGTTCGTCGCCTCCTACTCGCTTCTGGCTGTTCTCGGCGCGGTGGTGACCCTGTCGCCGCTGAACCTCGGCATCTCCCCGGCCCTGTTCGCCGCGCCGCTGTCGGTGCTCGCGATCACGCGTCACGGCCCGTCGCCGCGCTGGGGGTACGCGGCAGTCTTCCTCGGGATCGCTGGCTCGTTCGCCAGCCCGTTCGTCCGCGCGTCGGGGCTGTCGTTCCTCGGCATCGCGATGCACGTGCTGATGCTGGTCGGCTGCTACGTGTGGGCGGCCAAGCAGCGCCAGCTCGCCGAGCGGCATGCCCGTGACCTCGCCGAGCAGGCTCGTGCCCACGACGCGCGGGCCGCGCGGGCCGCCGAGGAGGAGCGCACCATGATCGCCCGCGAGGTGCACGACGTGGTCGCGCACAGCCTCGCCGTGGCCCGCGTCCAGGCGTCGACGGCCCTGGCGATCGGTGGCGAGGAACACCTACGGGCGGCGCTGGAGACGATCAAGGACCTGACCGGGTCGGCCCTCGCCGAGACCCGCGACCTCGTCGGGTCGCTCCGCGAGCAGGGCGACACCGCTCCCGCCGGTGACCTGACGGCACTGCCCGGTCTCGCCGAGCAGGCCCGCAGTGCGCTCCCGGAGCTGTCCGTCGAGCTGCCCACCGAGGGCGACCTCGCCGCCTGGCAGCAGCAGTGGCCCGCCCGCGTGCGCTTGACCGTCCTGCGCGTCGCCGGCGAGGCCCTGGCGAACCTCGTCAAGCATGCGGGCGGGGAAGCCATGTTCTCTCTCGCGCACGCCGACGGCGTGGTCGTGGTGGAGGCCATCAACAGCCGTACGCGGGACTCCGGACTGCCCGGAGGCCACGGCCTGGCCGGCGTACGCGAGCGTGTCGTCGCCGCCGGTGGAACCCTCGAGGCCGGCCCCGACGGCGACGGCTTCGCGCTGCGCGCGACGATCCCCGTCGCCAGCGCATTCCCCGAGCGACCGCCGGCGAGACCAGGAGAGACCCCCACCCCAGGAGGAGCCCCATGATCACCGTCGCCGTCGTCGACGACCAGCCGCTGCTGGTGTCGGCCTTCGTCGCACTGATCGACGCCCAGCCCGACATGACCGTCGTCGCGCGTGGCGCCGACGGGCAGCAGGCGGTCGACCTCTCGGCCGGGCACGAACCCGACGTGCTGCTCATGGACCTGCGCATGCCCGTCCTCGACGGGGTCGAGGCCACCCGGCGGATCGTGGCTTCCGGTGGGCCCACCCGCGTGCTGGTCCTCACCACGTTCAACGTCGACGAGCTGGTGACGGGCGCGCTGGCGGCGGGCGCGCGCGGGTTCCTGCTGAAGGACGCCGAGCCCGAGGCGGTCCTCGACGGGATCCGTGCCGTCCACGCGGGGCGCGCCGTCCTCGACCCGGCCGTGGCGGAGCACGTCGTCGGAGCGATGAACCGCGCCGGTGCGGTGCCCCACGCGGACGAACGCCTCACAGCCCGCGAGGTCGACGTGCTGAGTCTCATCGCCGAGGGCCTGACCAACTCCGAGATCGCCCAGCGGCTCGTCGTCGCCGAGACGACGGTCAAGACCCACGTCGGCAACCTGCTGATGAAGCTCGGTGCGCGCGACCGTGTGGCGCTGGTCGTGCTGGCGTACGCGATGGGGCTGGCCGACCCGGTACGGACCGCCGGCCGGCTGCCCGGCTGACCTCCTCCCACAGGAGGAGGGGGTGGGGGAGAGGACCCCAGAAGTCCCTTCCGCGGCAGGATCCGCGGGCGGCGCGGGCGCGGAACTCTGGAGACATGAACACCGCACCGACCCTGACCTGCCGGGGGCTGACGAAGTCCTACGGCGACCAGCTCGTCCTCGACCACCTCGACCTGACCGTCCACCCCGGTCGCGTGTACGCGCTGCTGGGCCGCAACGGGGCCGGCAAGTCGACGACCTTCAAGATCGTGCTGGGGCTGCTGAAGGCGGACTCCGGGACGGTCGAGGTGCTCGGCGCCCCCTGGACGCGCGCCAGCCTCGACCAGATCGGCGCGTCGGTCGACGGCCCGGCGTTCTACCCGCACCTGTCGGCCCACGAGAACGTCCTTGTGCACGCCCGCCTGACCGGGACGCCCAAGCAGCGTGTCGACGACGTGCTCGCCGTCGTCGGTCTCACGGGGACCGGCCGCAAGCGCGCGGGCTCGTTCTCCACGGGCATGAAGGCCAGGCTCGCGCTGGCGATCGCCCTGCTCACCGACCCGGCGATCCTGCTGCTCGACGAGCCCCAGAACGGCCTCGACCCCGAGGGCATCATCGAGCTGCGCCGCCTCCTGCGCGACCTCGCCGCGGCCGGACGCACCGTCCTGATCTCCAGCCACCAGCTCGGCGAGGTCACCCACCTCGCTGACGACATCGGCGTGCTGGCCGCGGGCCGCATGGTCTACCAGGGACCGCTCGACCTGTTCGCCGAGGGCGACCTCGAGGCCGCGTACCTCCGCGCCACGACGGGGGTGACGGCATGACCACGCTCATCCGCACCCTGGCCGCCGAGCTGGTCGCCACCCGCCGCACCTTCGGCGGTCTCCTGTGGGTCCTCGGCCTGCTCGTGGCGTTCCTGCAGTGCTCCGGCTGGCTGCTGATCGCGACGCGCGACCTCCAGTCGTGGACGGCGCTGCTGGCGTGGGAGTCCATGTACGCCACCGGTCTCGCAGGCGGTCTTGCCGGCCTGGTCGGCGCGCTGGCAGTGACCCGCGAGCGGTCCACCCGCTCGGCGGGCACCCCGTCGCGCTCGCCCGGACAGGGGATCACGCACGTGTCCCGGTTGCTGGTGCTCGCCGGTGAGCTCGCCCTGTTCACGGCGGCGCTGACGCTGCCGATGCTGCCGTTCGGCGTCGCCATGGGCCTGCCCGGCGTGCCGGTGGGCCGGCTGGCCGCGCTCACCGTCGTGCTTTGGGTGGGGGCGCTGCCGTGGTTGGCGCTCGGCGTGCTGGTGGCGCGTCGTCTGGGCCTGTACGCCGCGGTCGCGGTCACCTTCATCGGTCACGTGGCGGGCACGATCCGTGCCGAGCACGCCACCTGGTGGGCCGAGCCGTGGACGTGGGGCGTACGCGCGGCCCTGCCCCTCCTGCACACCCACGCCAACGGGGTGCCCGCACAGCCCGGCGAGGCCGTCCTCTCGCTGCCCGTGACGACGCTGTCGCTGATGACGGGTGCGGCAGCCCTGGTCGTCGCCGTCCTCGCTGTGGCGGTCCCCGCCCGGACGCCCCGACCGCGTCGCTCCGAGACCGCCCATGCAGGCCCGGCAGCGCCGCTGGTCGTCGACGCCCCCGTGCGCCGGGGTCGGCCACGGACGGTGGTCGCGGCCCTGTCGGTGCTGCGTACGTGGTGGGTGTGGGCGATCCCCGTCGGGGCGCTGCTCCTGATCACGGTCACGCGGCTGCTGTGGCGACCCACGTACGTCCATGGGCTGATGGCGCTCGTCGTGATCCCCGGCATGACCTGCCTGCTGGCTTGCCTGACGACCCTGGCCCACCGCGACGGGCTGCGCGTCGCCCTCACCCGGGTGAGCGCCTGGCGCTGGTGCGCGGCGCAGACCCTGGTGCTGGGGTTCCTGATCGTGCCGCTGGTGGTGTGGGGCGCACTGCTGTCGGGGCATGCCGGTTCGGTGCTCGTCGTGGGAGCCACGTCGGCGCTGGCGCTGCTGCTGGTCGACCTGTGGCTGGCCACGCACTTCGGCATTGGTGTCGCGCTGGGCGTGACGTTCGTCGGCCTGGTCTGGTCGGTCACCCTGGGCGGCTCCCAGCTGGCGGAGGGGCCGGTGCTCTGGCTGCTGGGGCCGTGGGTGTACGCGTACTCGGCGACTGGCGGCGACCGCATGCTCGTCGCCGCCGGGCTGTCCTTGCTGGTGGTGCCGGTCGCGGCGTACCTGTGGACGAGGTCTGTGCGCCGCGCCGCGGCCCTGTCCTGATGTGACTCCTAGCTGTACTGATCGGACACGTTGGTCAATCGTGAGAACGGCGGCTGGTTCCCGTAGACCGTGTGGGGCCGGTGCTGGTTGTAGTAGTGCAGCCAGCCCTCGAGCTCGCCGCGACGTTCGGCTTCGGAGGTGTAGCAGCGGGCATAGGCCCAGCCGTCGGCCAGGGTCCGGTGGAATCTCTCGATCTTGCCGTTGGTCTGCGGCCGATACGGCCTGGTGCGCTTGTGCTGATCCCGAGCTCGACGCAGTTGTCGCGCCACAGGTGTGAGCGGTAGGCGCCGCCGTTGTCGGACAGAACCCGCTCGACGGTGATGCCGCGGGCGTTGAACCACTCGACGGCTCGGACCAGGACCCGGTGGCGGTGAGGGCGGTTTCGTCGTCGTGGATCTCGGCGTAGGCGACGCGGGAGTGGTCGTCGATGACGGTGTGGACGTAGGCCTTGCCCATCAACGGGTCCCGGTACTTGTTCCTGGGTTTGTCGGGGGTGGCGGCTCGGTTCTTCTCGCCTTGGCGGCGGCCGACGTAGCGCCAGCCTCCGCCGTCGGGGATGTTGCCGAGCTTCTTCACGTCGACGTGGAGCATGGCGCCGGGGTGGTCGTGTTCGTAGCGGCGGACGGGCTCGCCGGTGGCACGATCGACATGCGTCAGGCGGTTGAGGTGCGCGTCGGACAGGATGCGGTGAACCGTTGACGGTGCGATCCCGAGCCGACAGGCCAACTGGACTGGGCCTTCTCGGAGGCGTAGGCGTAGTTGGATGCAGCGCTTCGTCGTCGCTTGGCTCGTCTTGTCGGTGAGTGGTGCGGTCGTGAGGAGCGGTCCTGCATGGGCTGGCCGGCGCGGTAGCGGTCGGCCCAGCGCTTCACGGTGGGCCAGGAGACCTGGAATCGGGCGGCGACCTCTCTGACAGGCCAGCTCTCGTCAACCACGAGCTGGGCAACCTTGAGGCGGTGACGTGGAGTAAGTGCTGCATTTGCATGAGTCATGGCGGCATTCCCTTCGGGTGCAGCGACCATCCCGAAGGGTTCTTGTCAGTAGCTCTGGGCGTAGTGGCGCAGCGCTTGGGCGGCGAAGCCGGCGGCTTTGGCACCACCGAAAGCGGGATGGAAGTCTAGGTTGGTGGCATAGAGGTTGGCCATGCCGATGAGCATGGCGCGGGTCTTGTCCAGGTCGCCGGCATGCCCGGGCGTCCCGGGGATCTGGGCGAACCAGGCGGCGTGGGCGGCTGCGTGCTGTTGGGCCGGGTCGCCGAATGGGGAGACACCCGACTGGTGAAGTTCGCCCCACCGCGCCAAGAGTCGCTCGGCATCGGCTTGGAACTGGCGCTGCTGGGTGAGGCTCTTGGCATGCCACCACCGGTTGGACTGCTCGAAGACCACGCGTCCCCATCGTTGGGTCACCTCAGCCTCGTAGTGGTCGTTGAAGCCTTCGAGCATCATGTCCATCCGGGGCTGGCGCCCCTCGCGTCTCATCGCCACTGTGTGCTCGACGGACGCGATACGACGTCCCAGTGCTTCCCGCTCGTGCTCGAGGTGTGTCAGGTGCGCCTCGAGGGCGGTGATCTCGTCTCCTGGGTTCGCGTCACTTGCCAGTGCTTCGCTGATCGCACTCAAAGCCAGGCCAGCTTCACGCAGGAGCAGGATGCGTTGCAGGCGTGCCACGGCGACGGGTCCGTAGTAGCGGTAGCCGTTCGCGCCGATCCGGTCCGGGACGAGCAGGCCGATCTGGTGATAGTGACGCAATGTCCTGGCGCTGATGCCGGCGCGGTCAGCGAGTTCTTGGACGGTCCACTCCACCATCTCGGCCTCTCTCGTCAGCGGGCAGGCATTGTCAGACCCAACTGTGGCAGTGCCACGGCCAGGATCTCGGAGGCGGGCGTGGCCACAGCCCTGGCGGGTGACTGTCCGGTGGCCTCCAGAAAGGCGGACACGATGCGAGCCCCGGCAGCGTAACCAGCGCCGGTGGGCAGCCCGACCGGTGTCGCGCCGAACAGGCGAGCGCTCGGATCGCCCAACACCCAAGCCGCGAAATCCTGCATGCCAGTCACGTCCAAGCCCTCCACAACGCGGCGCAGCACCTCGTCACTGGTACGGGTCTGGTCGCTGACGAAGTGCGTGAATCCCTGCTCGCCCACCATGTCGGCGGCGAACAGGTCCGCGAGACCCTCAGCCACCACGTGCTCACCAACCGTCACCGTCTGCGGGTTCCACACCACATGTCCTGGCGAGTACCGCACATTGTGGTGGAGCTCGTGCAGGGCGATGCCCTCCAACCGCGCCAGAACCTCGTCGGTGGGCCAGATCGTGATGGCGATGTACCCGCTGATCCCACCGAAGGCCGACAGGCCGCGGATCTCATCCATGAAGTGCTTGTTGGTGGGATCCCCGAGCACGAGCAACACCTTCAGGTCAGGCATCGCCACAGTCGGATCGGCGGCACTCAGCCCCCGCAGCCCCGTTTCGAGCGCTCGCTCGACACGGCCCCAAGCATCGGCGCGTTCCAAAGCGTCGACCGCGCCGAGGATCTTGTCTGCCGCTACGGAGGGTCCGAAACCGAAGTTCTGGCTGTGAACCGCGGCCAGATCAGGGCCACCGGGAATGAAGAAGTACATCCCCGCCATCGGCTCCCACAGTCTGCGAGCCGCGTCCTTCCACTGCTCCGGAGAACTGCTCACCATCGCCCGCATCCCAGCGGCACTGTCAATCATCGTCACTGTCATGCTCGCGACGCTAAACATTGACGCTGCGTCAAGGTCAAGCTCCTGACCGTCGATCAACGTGTCCGGTCAGTACAGCTGATATGGGTGTGGTTCTTGTCAAGAGGGCAGGACGAGGCGCCACCAGGCTGGATGCTTGGTGGCGCCTCTCCTTGTGTTGGCCCGAAGTGGTGTTGACGAGGGGTTTCGCGTGTCTGTCGACGGCGATGTCAGTCTGATAATCGCGGGTTGGTTACCGCAGGACGGTGCTTTCGGCTCGGAACGTCACGCCTGTCTAGCGTCGAGCGTCGCCGGCGTCGTTGATGACGGCTGCTCATAGGTGTATCGCGGGTCGTTCCGGTCGCTGCGTCGCCCCTCGCGGACCTGGCTTTGGGCCAAGTTTGTGGGCCCCGAGGGGCTATTCCTCGAGGACGGCCAGCGACCAGCACCAGCCCGCGAGCTCGCGGGCGATCGCGGCGTTGGCGACGTTGTTGGCCTTCTTGCGGGCTTTGAACTGGTTCCAGCGATGGTTCAACCGGCGATTGCCCAGGTCACCGCGGGCCCGGGCAGCCGGGGACGCAAGATCCCAACGGTCACGGATCGTCTTGCCCGGGACGTAGCGGTGCTGGTGGTGCCAAGCGGCCTCGACCAGCAGCCGCCGGGCATGACCGTTGCCGGTTTTCGTGATCGGCCCCAGCGACCGGGACTGCCCGGACGAGTTCTCCGACGGGACGAGCCCCAGGTAGGAGCCGATCGAGTTGCCGCTGAACCGGGCCCAGTCGCCGATCTCGACCGCCAACCCGAACCCCGTCAGCGTCGAGATCCCTCGCAAACAGCCGAGCCGACGGACGGTGTCGGTCCACGGACTGTCGGCAGCCATGGTGGTGATGCGGTCATCGAGACGATCACGGCGCGCCGTGATCGTGACCACGCTGTCGTAGGCCTCATCGAAGGCGGCCTGGACCAAGGGCGAGTCGAAGCGTTGCCGGCGCAGCCACGCGTCATGGGATCCGACCCAGGCCTGCCCGCCCGAATAGACGATCCCATGCCGCAGCAGCAGCTTCGACAGGCGATGCCTGGCCCGCATCAGATCACTGCGGCAGTCCTCGCGGGTCCTCACCAGGTCACGAGCAGCCTCGGTCAGCTCATCAGGAACCGCGACCGCAGTGAACGCGTCCAGCCGCAACAGCGTCGACAGGTGTTCGGCGTCGATCGCATCAGTCTTCACCCGAGCCCCGGAAGGCTTCTGGAGCTTGGACGGGGCCGCGACGACCGTCCTGATGTCGTTCCCCAGCAGGGTTCGGGCCAGACCGTAACCGGTCGGGCCAGCCTCATAGATCGCCGCTGATGGTCCGGGCAGGGCCTTGATCCAGGCCGTCACTTCCACAGGATCGGGGCAGAGTCTTGCTTTGAAGATCTCGCCGGTCTGGACATCCATCGCATGCGCCACCACGGAGCGGGCATGCACATCCAGACCAACACTCGTACGCTCAGTAAACAACCGGGGCCTCCCACGTATGTCGGAAAGGCCAGACAGGCCCACCCTGTCCGGCAACCCACGAATCGTTACGCGGCGAGGCCCCGGCCTGCCAGAGCTTCACCCCCGATCGGGGTCACCCATACCGTCTAGCGGTGGAGGTCCTCGTCGCCGTCGATCTCGAGGACCTCGCGGGCGACGTCACCCTCGACGACCACGTCCTCCCGGACCTTCTCGCGGGAGATGGTGACGCGCTCGTACGGAACGGTCTCGACAATCACGCGCTCCTCGTGGAGGACGATCTCGCGGGGCTTGCGCAGGCCGCCGGCGCCCTTGAGGGTGTCGGGGTCGTCGAGCTCGATGATCTCCAGCACCTCGCGGCGCACGGGCACGGTGACCGTCTTCTCCTCCTCGACGACCTTCACGCGGATGCGTACGGCGGAGGCACGGATCTTCTCGGTGCCGGCGACGAGACGCTCCTCGTGCAGGGTCAGTGCCCCGTCGCGGTCGTCGCGGAGACCGTCGTGGAGCCCGTCCCGGCGGGGCGTGCGGTCATGGGTCTCACCCTCGAGCGAGCCGAACTTCGCGTCGTTCTTGTCCTGGGCCATCACGCTCTCCTTAGAAGTGGTTGTATCGACATTATCCGCCCATGCCCATCGGTGCCGGAGGGCGGTGGGAATTGTCGGAGGGGCCCACTAGGGTTTCCGACGTGGACGACGGAGAAGAGCTGGACGAGCTCGGCTACGGCTTCGAGCCGTTCGAGCAGGAGGGCGAGTCGCTGCTCGGGGGCGACGACCCCGTGGCCGACGTCTCCTCCGAACCGGCGCCCGCGCGCGAGATGGAGGCCCCGCCGGCGCGTGAGTCGCGCCCGGTGCGCGACGCGCCCCCGGCGCCGTTGGCGCTCTACCGCCGCTACCGGCCCGACTCCTTCGCCGACGTCATCGGTCAGGAACACGTCACCGAGCCCCTGATGCGCGCGCTGACCAACAACCGGGTCAACCACGCCTACCTGTTCTCCGGCCCGCGCGGCTGCGGCAAGACGACGTCGGCGCGCATCCTCGCGCGCGCCCTCAACTGCGAGCAGGGCCCGCGTCCCGACCCGTGCGGCGAGTGCCAGTCGTGCCGTGACCTCGCCCGTGGTGGTCCCGGTTCGATCGACGTCATCGAGATCGACGCGGCATCCCACGGCGGCGTCGACGACGCCCGTGACCTGCGTGAGCGTGCGTTCTTCGCGCCGGTCCACTCGCGCTACAAGGTCTACATCGTCGACGAGGCCCACATGGTCACGACGGCGGGCTTCAACGCCCTGCTGAAGCTTGTCGAGGAGCCGCCGCCTCACGTGAAGTTTGTGTTCGCGACGACCGAGCCCGAGAAGGTCATCGGCACGATCCGCTCCCGCACCCACCACTACCCGTTCCGGCTCGTGCCGCCGAAGGTGCTCCAGGCCTACCTCGGCAAGCTCTGCGACGCCGAGGGCATCGCGGTCGAACAGACGGTGCTCCCGCTGGTCGTCCGCGCCGGTCAGGGGTCCGTGCGCGACTCCCTTTCGGTGCTCGACCAGCTGCTGGGCGGTGCGAGCGATCAGGGCGTGACGTACGCCCAGGCCGCAGCGCTGCTGGGCTACACGCCCGACTCGCTGCTCGACGAGATCCTCGACGCCTTCGCCGCCGGCGACGCCAAGGGCGTCTTCCAAGCGGTCGACAAGGTCATCGAGGTCGGCCAGGACCCGCGCCGGTTCGGCGAAGACCTGCTGCGCCGCCTGCGTGACCTCGTCATCGTCGCGGCGGTGCCCGACGCCCTGAGCTCGGGCCTCATCGAGGCCGCCGACGACCAGGGCGAGCGGCTCGCGTCCCAGGCCGCGGCCATGGGCGCGGGCGAGCTGACCCGTGCGGCCGAGGTCATCGCCGAGGGCCTCACCGAGATGCGTGGCACGACGGCGCCGCGACTCCACCTCGAGCTCATGTGTGCGCGTGTCCTGCTCCCGGGCGCCGACGTCGACGAGCGTGGTGTCCACGCCCGTCTCGATCGGCTCGAGCGCCGCATCGGCATGGCCTCACTCGACGGTCCCGCGCCGGAGGCTCCGCCGTCGTCCACACCGCTCGTCCGCCCCGAGGAACGTGTCGCACCGGCGGCCGGTCGCCCGGCCGAACCCTCCACCCCGGCGGCCCCGGCGGAGCCCGCCGGCGGTGATGCGACACACCGTGCCGCCGAACAGGCGGCCCGGCCAGAACCGCGACAGCCCGAGACCCGCCAGCCGGAGCCCCATCAGCCGGAGCAGCCGCGGGGTCCCCAGCCACCGGCACCCGCCGGCCCGCAGCAGTCCGGCCCGCAGCAGCCGCGTCCGGCAGCGCCCCAGCCCCAGGCGTCGCAGCAGCAGCCCCAGACAACGCAACAGCCGCCGGCTGCGCAGGGCGCGCCCTCTGGCGGTGGTCTGACGACGGCAGATGTCCGACGGCTGTGGCCCGACGTGCTCGAGGAGGTCAAGGGTCGTCGTCGGTTCACTTGGGTGCTGATCAGCCAGAACGCCCAGGTCCACGACGTCTCCGACGGCGTCCTCACCCTGGCCCTGAAGAACGCCGGTGCCCGTGACGGGTTCTCGCGCGGTGGCAGCGAAGACGTGCTGCGCGACGCGATCGTCCAGGTGATCGGTGCCGACCTCAAGATCCAGACACTGGTCGACGGCGCCGCTGCGGCGCCCCAGCAGGGCGCGCCGCGTCCGCCCGCCCAGCGACCCCAGCCGCCGGCCCAGCCCGCCGCGGCCCCGCAGCAGTCGCCCCCTCATCAGCCTGCCCCGAGCGGGCCCCCGCAGGGCGGCCCTGGTCATCCGCAGCCCGCCCAGGGGACGTCCCGCCCCGCCGCGGCGCGCGGCCAGGAGGCCCCGCCCGACGAGTGGCCCGAGCCCGACCTCGAGGAGGCTCCGCCAGAGGACGCCCACCTCGCCGCGCCACGCGAGCCGTCCCGGCCCCAACCCACGCCACCCCAGCCAACCCCGCCCCAGACCAACCAGCCGGAGCGGGACGAGCGGGGTGGGGCGCCCGTCGCTGCGACGCCGCCGCCCCAACCCGCCCCGGCCTCCCTGTCGGCGCGGGCCCGCGAGGGCATCCGCCCGACCCGTCAGGGGCCCGTGGCCGCGACGCCGGAGGAGGAGCCGGACTACGACGAGTCCGACTTCACCGAGGTCGAGACGGTCGACACGGCGACCACCACCGAGCTCCTCACCAAACACCTCGGCGCCGAGCTGATTGGTGAAGAGGACACCCCCACATAGGCTTGACTCACACGACCGAGAGGATGCTGCCGAGATGATGCCCGAAGGCATGGACATGAACGCGCTGCTGGCCCAGGCCCAGCAGATGCAGGCCCAGATGGCCCAGGCCCAGGAAGAGCTGGCGGCCACCGAGTTCGAGGGTTCCGCCGGCGGCGGCCTCGTCGAGGCGAAGATGACCGGTGCGGGCGAGCTCATCGGCCTCACGATCAAGCCGGAGGCCTGCGACCCCGAAGACACCGAGTCACTCGCCGACCTGGTCGTCGCGGCGATCCGCGACGCCTCCCACAAGGCCCAGGCGATGACCGAGGCGAAGTTCGGCGGCATGACCCAGGGGCTCGGCTTCTGATGTACGAGGGCCCGGTCCAGGATCTGATCGACGAGCTCGGCCAGCTCCCCGGCATCGGTCCCAAGAGCGCCCAGCGCATCGCGTTCCACATCCTCAGCGCCGACGCCGAGGGTGTGGAACGCCTCGCCGACACGCTCCGCCGCGTCAAGGAGACGGTGAAGTTCTGCGAGGTCTGCTTCAACGTGGCCGAGGAGGACCGCTGCCGCGTGTGCCGCGACCCGCGGCGTGACCAGACGACGATCTGCGTCGTCGAGGAGCCCAAGGACGTGGTGGCGATCGAGCGCACGCGTGAGTTCCGTGGCACCTACCACGTGCTGGGTGGGGCGATCAGCCCCATCGACGGCATCGGCCCGGCCGATCTGCGCGTACGCGAGCTCGTCCAGCGACTCGGTGACGGGACCGTTCAGGAGGTCATCCTCGCCACCGACCCCAATCTGGAGGGTGAGGCGACCGCGACATACTTGAGCCGTCTGATGCTGCCCATGGGGGTGAAGATCGCGCGGCTCGCCTCCGGCCTGCCGGTCGGTGGCGACCTGGAGTACGCCGACGAGGTCACCCTCGGACGGGCATTCTCAGGACGCCGCTACGTCGAGGCGTGAATCTCCCCATCCGGGCCGCCTGGGCGGGCTAGCGTGCAGGCATGCTCGCTCCCTCCTCGCCCCGGGGGTGTCCGGGGCGATCGCTCTCGCAGGCCGCGGCCCGGCAGGGCGGTGACACACCGGCGGGTCGGTGCAGGTCGATGACAGCGTGTGGCGTGCGCCACTAGGGTGCGTACCAGAGACAACGGTGCCGCCACAACGATGCACGGAGATCCCGCGATGCTGTTCGACCACCCGGAATTCGCGTCCCACGAGGACGTCCACTTCTGCACCGACGAGGCCACCGGCCTGCGTGCCATCATCGCCGTCCATGACCGCACGCTCGGCCCGGCTGCCGGCGGCTGCCGCATGCGTGCGTACGCGAGCGACGACGACGCCCTGAACGACGTGCTGCGCCTGTCGAAGGCGATGACCTACAAGAACGCGCTGGCGGGGCTGCCGCTCGGCGGCGGCAAGTCGGTCGTCATCGCCGACCCGCACACCGACAAGAACCCCGACCTGCTGCGCGCGTTCGCGCGACACGTGCAGCGCCTCGGCGGGTCCTACTGGACCGCCGAGGACATCGGTGTCGGACCCGCCGACGTCGACGTGCTGGCCTCGGAGTGCGACTACATCTTCGGTGTCTCCCGCGGCGCGGGCGACCCCTCGGCCTACACGGCGGGCGGTTGCTTCGAGGGGCTGAAGGCCTGTGTCGAGCACGTGTTCGGCAGCGATGACCTCACCGGTCGTCACGTCGCCGTCCAAGGCGTCGGCAACGTCGGCTACGAGCTCGCGCGCATGGTCCACGAGGCCGGCGGCCGCTTGACCGTCGCCGACGTCAGCACCGATGCCGTCCAGCGCTGCGTGGACGAGTTCTGCGCGCAGACCGCTGACGTCGCCAAGATCACCGCGACCGAGTGCGACGTCCTCGCCCCATGCGCGATCGGCGCGACCGTCGACGAGCGCTCCATTGCGGCCATGCGTACGCCCATCGTGTGCGGCGTGGCGAACAACCAGCTGGCCACCCCCGCCGACGGCCAGCGCCTCCTGGCCGCTGGCATCCTGTACGCGCCCGACTATGTCGTGAACGCCGGCGGGATGATGCACGCCTCGGGCGACATCTTCGGCGAGTACGACGCCGACGCGGTGGCCGGCCGGATCCGCGGCATCCGGGGGACGATGACCGAGATCGCCCGCCGCAGCGCTGACGAGGGCCGGCCCACCAACGAGATCGCCGACGCGATGGCCGAGGCGAGGATCTCCGGGCAGTGAGCTGCGGCCGGGAAGAAGGGACTCTTGCCGGCCGGGAACAATCGGGGCCGTCCGGGACTCTGGTGAAGACTGGAGACCCATCTCCACAGGAGATTCCGATGGACATCTGTTCTGTCGTCGTGTCCGCGCTGGCGTTGCTGGTCCTGCTGGCCAGTCGGGGTGGAACGCGCTTTGGCGGTCCCGGCGCTGCGTGACAGAATGTGCTCGTCGCAAGGCATCGATGGGGCCATCACCCCGGAGCTGCCGGAAGAACGGCTTCGCGTACGCGGAGCTCATTAGACCCGGCCGCGGCAGTGAATCAAGTGGGCGTCCCTGCTGACCCATGGACGCCAACGAGGGTGGTACCGCGGGCACCGGCTCGTCCCTCTTCAGCCTGGCCAGAACCGTTTGACCACCGAAGAGGATCGTATGACCACCGATTCCGCACCGACCTACAACGCCGTGCCGCCGCAGGTGAACCTGCCGGAGATGGAGCACGCGATCCTCGAGCTGTGGGCCGAGCGCCGCATCTTCGACAAGTCGCTGGAGCAGACCGCCGACGGCGAGCCGTGGACGTTCTACGAGGGTCCGCCGACGGCGAACGGCATGCCGGGCACCCACCACATCGAGGCGCGCGTGTTCAAGGATGTGTTCCCGCGCTTCCAGACGATGCGTGGACGCCACGTCGCCCGCAAGGCCGGCTGGGACTGCCACGGCCTGCCCGTCGAGCTCGCCGTCGAGAAGGAGCTCGGCATCAACGGCAAGCCCGAGATCGAGAAGTACGGCATCGAGGCGTTCAACACGCGCTGCCGCGAGTCGGTCATGCGCCACGTCGACGCGTTCTCAGAGCTGACCACGCGCATGGCCTACTGGGTGAACATGGACGAGGCCTATTGGACGATGGACTCCTCCTACGTCCAGTCGGAGTGGTGGGCGCTGAAGGAGATCTTCGACAAGGGCTGGCTCACCGAGGACCAGCGCGTCGCCCCCTACTGTCCGCGCTGCGGCACCACGCTGTCCGACCACGAGCTCGCGCAGGGCTACGAGGATGTCACCGACACGACCGCGTACGTCCGCTTCCCGCTCACCTCCGGCCCGTACGCGGAGAAGGCCGACCTCGTCATCTGGACCACGACGCCGTGGACGCTGCTGTCGAACGCCCTCGTCGCCGTCGGCCCAGACATCACCTACGTCACCGCGACCGACGGCGAGTCGACCGTCGTGGTCGCCGAGGAGAACCTGTCGGTGCTCGGCGAGGGCTGGGAGGTCCAGGACCGGTTCCCGGGCTCGTCGATGGTCGACTGGGAATACCGGCGTCCGTTCGACGCCGTCGAGCAGCCGGGCCGCGCCTGGTTCGTCGTCACCGAGGACTACGTCGCGATCGGCGAGGGCACCGGCCTGGTCCACCAAGCGATGGCGTTCGGCGAGGACGACTACCAGTCGTGCCGCCGCAACGGCGTGGAGTTCGTCAACCCGATCGGCCCCGACGGCAGGTTCAAGGCCGAGGTCGGTCTGGTCGGCGGCATGTTCTTCAAGGACGCCGACGCCGTCGCGCTCGACGACCTGCGTACGCGTGGCCTGCTGTTCCGCGCGGTGAAGCACGAGCACTCCTACCCGCACTGCTGGCGCTGTCACACGCCGCTCATGTACTACGCGCAGCCGTCTTGGTACATCCGTACCACCCAGTTCAAGGACGCCCTGCTCCGTGAGAACGAGAACACCAACTGGTTCCCCGAGACGATCAAGTGGGGCCGCTACGGCGACTGGCTGAAGAACAACGTCGACTGGGCGCTCTCGCGCACCCGCTACTGGGGCACGCCGCTGCCGATCTGGCGCAACGATGCCGACCCGTCGAAGCTCGTGTGCATCGGCTCGCTCGCCGAGCTGGGGGAGTACGCCGGCCGCGACCTGTCCGACCTGGATCCCCACCGCCCCTACATCGACGACGTGACGTTCACCATCGATGGCGAGGAGGGCACCTACCGCCGCGTGCCCGAGGTCATCGACGCCTGGTTCGACTCGGGCTCGATGCCGTTCGCGCAGTGGGGCTACCCGTGGGCCGAGGGCTCCAAGGAGGTCTTCGAGCGCAGCTTCCCGGCCGACTTCATCTGCGAGGCCACCGACCAGACCCGCGGCTGGTTCTACTCGCAGATGGCGGTGAACACGGCCGTCTTCGACCAGTCCGACTACCGAAACGTGCTGTGCCTGGGCCACATCCTCGCCGAGGACGGCCGCAAGATGTCTAAGCATCTCGGCAACATCCTCGAGCCGATCCCGTTGATGGACCAGCACGGCGCCGACGCGGTGCGCTGGTTCATGGCCGCATCGGGCTCGCCGTGGATGGCGCGTCGCGTCGGCCACAACACGATCCAGGAGACGGTACGCAAGGTCCTGCTGACCTACTGGAACACGGTCGCCTTCCACGCCCTGTACGCGCGCACCAACGGTTGGTCGCCCGCGTCGGCGCCGGCCGCCCCGGCCGTGGCCGACCGGCCGGTGCTCGACCGCTGGCTGGTGTCGATGACGAACGTGCTGGTACGCGACGTGACCGCCGCCCTCGAGGTGTTCGACACCCAGCACGCCGGCTCGCGCATCCAGGAGTTCATCGACGACCTGTCGAACTGGTACGTCCGCCGCTCGCGCCGCCGCTTCTGGGACGGCGACCAGTCGGCGCTGTGGACCCTGCACGAGACCCTGCACGTCCTGACCCGCCTCATGGCACCCATGACGCCGTTCATCACCGAGCGCGTCTGGCAGGACCTGTTCGCCGCGTCCGACCCGCAGGGCCCCGAGTCCGTCCACCTCACCACGTGGCCCGTCGCCGACGAGTCGCTGATCGATGAGGAGCTCGACGCGGCCGTCGAGCTGACCGAGCGCCTGGTCGAGCTCGGGCGTTCCGCCCGCTCGGAGGCCAAGGTCAAGATCCGCCAGCCACTGAGCCGTGCGCTGATCCCCACGGCGGCGTACACGCGCCTGACCGACGAGCTCCGCGCCGAGATCGCCGCCGAGCTCAACCTCGTGACGGTGGAGTCGTTCGCCGGTGCCGGCGACCTGGTCGACTACTCGGCGAAGGGCAACTTCCGCAACCTCGGCAAGCGATTCGGCAAGCAGACGCCGGTCGTCGCGAACGCGATCGCCGCGGCCGACGCCGCGGCTCTGGCGGAGTCCCTGCGTACGCAGGGGAAGGCGACCGTCGAGTGTCCCGAGGTCGACCCGGCTGGTCTCGAGGTCGGTCCCGACGACGTGGTCGTCTCGGAGCGTCCCCGCGAGGGTTGGTCGGTCATCAACGACCAGGGTGAGACGATCGCGCTCGATCTCGAGCTGACCCCGGCGTTGGTGCAGGCCGGGCAGGCCCGCGAGGTCATCCGTCTGGTGCAGGAGACCCGCAAGAACAGCGGTTTCGAGGTCTCCGACCGCATCTCGCTGGAGTGGGCCGCCGACGGTGACATGGCCGACGCCATCGAGCAGCATGCCGACCTCATCGCCGACGAGGTGCTCGCCACGTCGATGTCGCGCGGCGAGGTCGGGGACGGCTGGACCCGCGACGACGACCTCGGCGTGGCGATCCGGGTGGCCGTCCGGGGCTGACCCCGCTGACGTGCCCCGGGCCCCGCCCGGGGCACGTCGCCGTTCCGGGGTGAACGCCGCTCCCGGTGACGCACGGTGCTCCCTGCATGTGGGGAGCCGTGTGCGTCCGCGGCTGAGACGTGGAGCTCGCGACGCTCAGGCGTACGGGTCCCAGCGCTCGACGGCCTCCTTGGCGGTCCTGAGGTCGGCTCCCGTGATCTCGCGGTACCGCTTGATCGCCTGGATCTTCTTGCCGGACTCGATCTCCCGGGTGATCTCGCCACGATCGGCCACGGTCAGGGCGCGGGGCTCGGCAGCGATGGCCGGCCGACGGGTCCGGGGTGCGACGAACGACGGGTAGATCCAGAACAGCCACACGAGGGCCACAGGGACGAGCCACATCTGGCGTGAGCCGCCCGCGATGGCGAGGACCGGGAAGAACATCCACCAGGAACCCCACCAGTCGCTGCGCTGCTCGACCTCGTGCGTCTCCGGCGCGGGTGCCGGGTCGGGCGAGGCCTCGACCGGCACCAGCTCGCCGCCGGGCCGCCGCCCGGGCAGGTCGAGGAACAGGTCGTCGAGGTCGCCACGTCGGCGCGCGGCCAGGGCCTTTCCGACGCGCTCGTCGAACTCGTCGTGCTCGAGTCGTCCGGCGGTCAGGTGGCCCTGCAGCAGGGAGAGGGCGTCGTCGCGCTCCTCGTCGCCGATCCTCAGCTCGCGTGGGTCCATGCATCCCATTCTGCGGCCAGAGGCGGTTCGCCCGCCATCGGCGTCCCACGCCGGGTTCAGCCGCGCGCCTTCATCCGCCGCTCCCACGCGCTGACGACCATGGTGGCGTCCTTCAGGCCCGCGCCGGTGGCCTCGCGGAACAGCTTGATCGCCCGTACGCGGTGTCCCGCGCGTACCTCCCGGTCGATCGCTGCGCGCTGCTTGCCGGTCAGGGTGGCCTCGCTTGGCCGCGGTCCCGCTGTGGTCGAGGGGGTCGTCGCCCGACGGGCGAGCACGAAGGCCAGCGTGCCGACGACCAGGACGAACAGCAGCAGCGGCATCCACGGGAAGTGGAGGTGCTCGGCGATGACCTCCGGTGGCAGGTGGCCGTGGCGCCCACCGCGTCCTCCCCGCTGGATGATGACGTCGGGATCCATCGCCTCGTGGACCAGCGCCATGCCGCTGACGACCGAGCCGACGGCCAGGGCCCCGATCGCGTAGGGGAACCATGGATGGTGCGCGGGCTTCGCGACCGCGGGCAGCGGGGCCGCCTGCTGCGGCACCGTCGCGCCGGGGCGGCGGCCGGGCAGGTCGAGGAAGAGCTCGTCGAGCTGGGAGCGGTGGGTCGCGCGCAGCGCACCCTCCATGCGCAGAGCGAACTCCTCGTGGTCGAGGCGTCCGGCGGTCAGGTGCTCCTGGAGGAGGCGGGCGGCGTCGTCGCGCTCGACGTCCCCGATGCGCAGGTCGTGGTCCATACGTCCGAGTCTCCGTCCGGGACGGGACCGAACCGAAGCGTTCCGCGTGGACTCACAGCGACCTCATATCTTCTGTGAACCCGCCTGCCGCCACCGGGGAGCCCGGTGGGACGATGTGGCGATGAGAACCACTGAGCTCTTCCCCCAGCACGTCGTGCCCGTCGTCGTGCTCGAGGACGTCGCGCAGGCCGACGATCTCGCCCAGGCGCTGATCGGCGGCGGGCTCCCCGTCGCCGAGGTGACGTTCCGGGTGCCCGGGGCCGAGAAGGTCATCGCGACGATGGCGCAGCACGACATGCTCGTCGGCGCCGGGACGGTCGTCACCACAGCCCAGGTCGACCGGGCCGTCGAGGCCGGGGCGCGGTTCATCGTGTCGCCCGGCCTCAGCCCCGACGTCGTCCGCGCGGCCCAGGCCGCCGGGCTGCCGGTGTTCCCCGGTGTACTCACCCCCACCGAGATCATCCAGGCGCTTGACCTGGGGCTGACCGAGCTCAAGTTCTTCCCCGCCGGGGACTTCGGCGGGCCGAAGACCATCAAGTCGTACGCCTCACCGTTCGGCGACGTCACCTTCATGCCGACCGGCGGGGTGTCGACGTCGAACCTGGGCGACTACCTGTCGCTGCCCAACGTCAACGTGGTCGGCGGCACGTGGATGGTCTCGCCCACCCTGCTGCGCGACGGTGACTTCGAGACCGTCCGCCGGCTCAGCTCCGAGGCCGTCGCCGCGGCCACTGAGTTGACCCGCTGACCCCGCCGACCCAGGAGGACCCGTGCCCCTATCCATCCGCCCCGCCGCCGACTGCCGCTGGGATGCTGCCTCGCTCGGCGAGGTCATGCTGCGGCTCGACCCCGGCGACCTGCGCATCCGGACCGCCCGCCAGTTCGCTGCTTGGGAGGGCGGCGGCGAGTACAACGTCGTGCGCGGCCTCGCCCGCGTGTTCGGCCTGCGCTCCACCGTGCTGACCGCGCTCGTCGACGACGAGGTCGGCCACCTGGTGGAGATGCTCGTCCAGGCCGGCGGTGTCGACGCGTCCCACATCCGCTGGGTGCCGTCCGACGGGGTCGGACGCACCGTCCGCAATGGGCTGAACTTCACCGAGCGCGGCTTCGGCGTACGCGCCGCGAAGGGGGCCTCCGACCGCGGCCACACCGCGATCTCGCAGGTCCGGCCCGACGACCTCGACCTCGACCGGGTCTTCGGCGAGGAGGGCGTGCGCTGGCTCCACACCGGAGGCATCTTCGCAGCTCTGTCCGACCAGGCCGCCGAGACGGCGATCGCGGTGCTGGAGGCCGCGAAGGAGGCCGGGACCGTCATCTCCTACGACCTGAACTTCCGGCCGTCGCTGTGGAAGGCCATCGGGGGTCAGGCCCGTGCCCAGGAGGTCAACCGCGAGCTCGCCCGCCATGTCGACGTCATGATCGGCAACGAGGAGGACTTCACCGCCGCGCTGGGTTTCGAGATCGAGGGGGTCGACGAGAACCTCACCAACCTCGAGGTCGACCACTTCGCGACCATGATCGACCAGGTCGCCGAGGAATATCCGGGCTTTCAGGTCATCGCCACGACGATGCGCGGCGTCCACACCGCCTCCGACAACGACTGGCGCGCCATCGCATGGTCGCCCGAGACCGGTGTCGTCGAGTCGGTCGACCGGCCCCACCTCGAGATCCTCGACCGCGTGGGCGGCGGCGACTCGTTCGCCTCGGGACTGGTCTACGGCCTGCTGGAGGGCGAGCCGCTGCAGACGTGCGTCGAATACGGCGCGGCCCACGGGGCGTACGCGATGACCACGCCGGGTGACACGTCGATGGCGACGAAGGCGGACGTGCTCAAGCTGGCCGCCGGCGGGGGAGCGCGGGTCGACCGATGATCATGGTCGGTCCATGATCATCGGGCCAGGAAGTCCCACACCAACCGGTTGAACTCCTCAGGTGCATCGACGTTGACCTGCGGGCCCGCGCCGGCCACCAGCTCGAGGCGGGCGCCCGGGATGCCCTCGGCCAGCGCCTTCGCCGCGGGGATATTGGCCCGGTCGTCGGCCCCCACGACGACCAGCGTCTTCGCCGTCACGTCGCCGAGCCGTGACCGGTAGTCGACGCGAGCCGCCTCGTCGAGGGCCTGCAGGAACCGCTTCTTCTCGACGCCCATCGCCGCCAGGCGCCGGGCTGGCATGAGCCGGAAGACCATCTTCTGGGCGCGCATCACCGACCTCGGCGGGTTCACCTGGCCGGCGGCGAGCACGAGGTGGGAGACCGTCTCGGGCGCGCGGACGGCCGCATCGAGGGCCACGACCGCGCCCAGCGAGATGCCGACCAGCGACATCTCGTCGGCGCCGTGCTCGTTGAGCAGGCCCAGCACGTCGTCGGCCGCCCCCTCGACGCTGAACCGTTCGTCACGCGCGGGACGCGTGCCCCTCAGCCAGGGTGCGAGGACCCGGAACCCAGACGGCATCGCCGTCACCAGGTCCTGCCAGGTCTGAGGGGTCTGGCCGATTCCGTGCAGGAGGACGAGCAGGCGCATGGCCGCAATCTACCCGGGGCTCAGAGGTTGCCCGCGGCCTCCTCGTAGGCCACACCGAGCTGCGCACAGGCCTGCGACAACACCCCCATCACCGTCAAAGTATCGTCCAGCGACATCACCGGCGACTCGGTCAGCCCCTGCCGCAAGCACTCGCCCACGTGGAGGATCTCCTCGGCGTACCCGGCGCCGACGGGCTCCAGGTCGACGGTCCGGGCCTCGCCGTCGCGCGGCTGCACTACCATTCGCGTGGGGTGGTGGAAGCGGGGCAGCACCTCCGCCCAGCCGTCGGTGCCGACGACCACTGCGCGGCCGGGGGAGGGCGCGACGAAGCCGCCCGACACGACCGCCGAGCGGCCGCCCGCGAACCCGAGGACCGCGGAGAACTCCGAGTCGACCCCGTTGGGGTAGAGATCGCCGACCGCATGGACCGACGTGACCTCACCCAGGAAGTCCTGCGCGAACGAGACCGGGTAGACGCCCAGGTCGAGGAGCGCGCCCCCGCCCAGCGCCGGGTCGAACAGGCGGTCGGCGGGGTCGAACGAGCGGAACGCGCCCAGGTCGGCCTCGACGCGGCGTACGTCGCCCAGCTCGCCGGCCTCGACGAGGCGGCGCAGCTCGACCACAACTGGCTGGAAGCGCGTCCACATGGCCTCCATGCAGAACGTCCCCGTCTCGCGCGCGGCGGCGATGACCTGACGCGCACCGGCGAGCGTGGCGGTGAACGCCTTCTCGACCAGTACGCCGCGTCCCGCCTGCACCGCCGCCAGCGCCAACTCGTGGTGCTGCGGGTGGGGCGTGGCGATGTAGATGACATCGACGTCGTCGCGGGTGATCAGGTCGGCGTACGTGAGGCCGGTGCCGCCGCCGTGCCGGTCGGCGAAGTCCTGGGCGCGTCCGGCGTCGCGCGAGCCCACGGTGACCAGCTCGGCACCCTCGGCGACGGCGAGGTCGGCGGCGAACGTCTCGGCGATGCGGCCGGTCCCTGCGATACCCCAGCGAATGGTGTCCATCCCCCCACGATAGGGGCGTGGATGGTGGACGCGGCAGGCGCATGGACGCGCGCGCACTAAGATTCCCCCGGGAAACCGACCAGAGGAGAATCGTGACCCGCGTAGTGCAGAAGTTCGGTGGCTCGTCCGTTGCTGACGCCGAGAGCATCAAGCGCGTCGCCAAGCGTGTGGCGCTGGCCAAGCAGGACGGCCACGAGGTCGTCGTCGTCATCTCGGCCATGGGCGACACCACCGACGAACTGATGGACCTCGCCCTCCAGGTCTCCCCGATCCCCAAGCCCCGCGAGCTCGACATGCTGCTCACCACCGGCGAGCGCCAGTCGGCAGCCCTGCTGGCCATGGCCCTGTCCGACCTGGGCGTTGAGGCCCGCTCCTACACCGGTTCGCAGGCCGGCGTCATCACCACCGGCAAGCACGGCGACGCCCGCATCATCGACATCACGCCCGGCCGCATCGAGGGCGCGCTCGGTGAGGGCGACGTCGTCATCGTCGCCGGGTTCCAGGGCGTCTCCCAGGACACCAAGG
This sequence comes from Mariniluteicoccus endophyticus, assembly GCF_054780035.1. Taxonomy (NCBI): domain Bacteria; kingdom Bacillati; phylum Actinomycetota; class Actinomycetes; order Propionibacteriales; family Propionibacteriaceae; genus Mariniluteicoccus; species Mariniluteicoccus endophyticus. The sequence goes on from NZ_BAAGXC010000038.1 coordinate 106,714, forward strand.
ACGTCACGACCCTGGGCCGTGGCGCGTCCGACACGACGGCCGTCGCGCTCGCCGCTGCGCTGGGCGCCGACCACTGCGAGATCTACACCGACGTGGACGGCGTCTACACCGCCGACCCGCGCATCGCCCCCGCCGCGAAGCAGAGCCCCGAGATCTCCTACGAGGAGATGCTCGAGATGGCCGCCTGCGGCGCGAAGATCCTCCACCTGCGCTGCGTCGAGTACGCGCGTCGCGAGAACGTGCCAGTCCAGGTGCGCTCCTCGTTCTCCGACCGTCCCGGCACCTGGGTCAAGGACCTCGCCGACATCACCATGACCGACAAGGAAGGCAATCCCATGGAGCAGGCCCTCATCTCCGGCGTCGCCCACGACCGCAACGAGGCCAAGATCACGATCGTCGGCGTCCCCGACCGGGTCGGCGAGGCCGCGAAGCTTTTCGATGTGATCGCCGACAAGGAGATCAACATCGACATGATCGTCCAGAACGTGTCGCGCATCTCCGACCAGAAGACCGACATCTCCTTCACTCTCCCCAAGTCGGAGGGCCGCGTCGCCATGCAGGCCCTCGACGCCGTCAAGGAGTCCGTCGGCTTCGACGACCTGCTCTACGACGACCAGATCGCCAAGGTGTCCGTCGTCGGTGTCGGCATGAAGACCCACCCGGGCGTCACCGCGAAGTTCTTCCACGCGCTCGCCGAGGCCGAGGTCAACCTCGACATGATCTCCACCTCCGAGATCCGCATCTCGGTGGTCATCGACGCCGGCTCGGTCGACCGCGCGGTGCGCGCCGCCCACACGGCCTTCGGGCTCGACGGCGACGACGAGGCCGTCGTCTACGCGGGAACCGGCCGCTGATCGTGCCCGTGCTGGCCGCCGACGCGCGGCTCTGGCTCCTCCTGGTGGGCGCGCTCGTGGTCATGGGCGTGCTCGCCTGGATCATGTACGCCGTCGTCCGCCGCGCCTGGTGGCCGCCCGGCTCGCTCGATCTCCCCGACGACGCGCCCCGACGGGAACCCGGCGAGAAGTAGCCTCGATCGACCTCATCTGGAGGAACCCATGCGTGCAAGCACCTACGGCCTGTTGAACGGCGGCATCGCCCTGCTCGGCCTCGTCGCCCTCATCGTCGTCGCGATCGTCGTGCTCATGAAGTTCCCGTCGGACCGTGAGCTGTCCGGTGCGCGGACGATGACCGTCGCCGGCTTCGGCCTCGAGATCCTGACCCGCATCATCTCGATGGTCTACCCGATGGCTCTCGGGACCGTGCCCGTGGCCACCCGGTTCGCGATGATGACGGTGTTCTCCTTCGTCCTCCAGGCGCTGAGCGTGGTCGCGTTCGCGCTGGTCGGGCTCGGCGTCATCCGTGCGGCCCTCGCCCGCCGCGGCTCCGGCGACCGACCCGCGGCGCCCACGGCTCCGCAGTGGCAGCAGGGCGGTCCCGCCCATGGTGCACCGGGACCCCACGGCCATCCGGGGCAGCCCGGCGGGTACGAGCAGGGCGCGTACGGCCAGGGCGGCCCGCGGTACTGAACGACGAGACCTGCCGAACGACGAGAGCCCGGCCCCGCGACGTGCGGGGCCGGGCTCTTCGCACACGGCTCAGAGCCCGGAGGTGAACTCCGGCTCGGTCTTCTCGCGGACGGTCTCCTCGGTGACGTCGGGGGCCAGCTCGACCAGCACGAGCCCGCCCTCGGTGACGTCGAAGACGCACAGGTCGGTGATGATGCGCTGGACGACACCTTTGCCGGTCAGCGGCAGCGAGCACTCGTCGACGACCTTGTGGGAGCCGTCCTTGGCGACGTGCTCCATCAGGACGATGACCAACTTGGCGCCGTGGACGAGGTCCATCGCGCCACCCATGCCCTTGACCATCTTCCCGGGGATCATCCAGTTGGCGATGTCACCGCCCTTCGACACCTGCATCGCCCCCAAGATGGCGGCGTCGATCTTGCCGCCGCGGATCATGCCGAACGAGGTCGCTGAGTCGAACACCGACGCGCCCTTGCGCAGCGTGACGGTCTCCTTGCCGGCGTTGATGAGGTCGGGGTCCTCCTCTCCCTCGTAGGGGTAGGCGCCGAAGCCCAGCAGGCCGTTCTCGGACTGCAGGACGAGCTCGACGTCGTCGTCGACGTAGTTCGGGACGAGCGTCGGCAGGCCGATGCCGAGGTTGACGTACGAGCCGTCGGACAGCTCGGAGGCGGCGCGGGCCGCCATCTGCTCACGGGTCCAGGGCATCGTCAGGCCTCCTTGGTCTCGGTACGCGGGCGGGTGGTGACCTTCTCGATCCGCTTCTCGGCGGCCTGTTCGGGGGTCAGGGCGACGACGCGGTGGACGAACACGCCCGGCAGGTGGATCTGGTCGGGATCGAGCTCGCCGGGCTCGACGAGCTCCTCGACCTCGGCGATGGTCACGCGGCCCGCCATCGCGCACGGCGGGTTGAAGTTCTGGGCGGACGAGCGGAAGACCAGGTTGCCGTGGCGGTCTCCCTTCCAGGCGCGGACGAGGCCGAAGTCGGTGACGATGGCCTCCTCGAGCACGAACTCCTTCGGGCCCTCGGCGGTCTCGAAGGTGCGTACCTCCTTGGCCGGCGACGCGACGGCGACGTTGCCCTCGGCGTCGTAGCGCCACGGCAGGCCACCCTCGGCGATCTGCGTGCCGACACCGGTCGCGGTGTAGAAGGCGGGGATGCCCATGCCGCCGGCGCGCAGGCGCTCGGCCAGCGTGCCCTGCGGGGTGAGCTCGACCTCGAGCTCGCCCGACAGGTACTGGCGTGCGAACTCCTTGTTCTCGCCGACGTAGCTGCCGACGACGCGGCGGATGCGCTTGTCGCCGAGCAGGATGCCGAGGCCCCAGTCGTCGACGCCACAGTTGTTCGAGAACACCTCGAGGTCGTCGGCGCCCTGGTCGTGCAGGGCCTGGATGAGGACGCTCGGGATGCCGCACAGGCCGAAGCCGCCGACGCTGAGGCGAGCTCCGTCGGGGATGTCGGCGACCGCTTCGGCTGCCGAGGGGACCACCTTGTCCATGTCACTCCTTCGTAGATCGTCAGGGCGACTGTAAACCAGCCGGGCCACTCCCGAGGAGGATCTTGTCGTCGAACCTGTCCCGGGCGGCCTCGACCTCCTCGGCGTACGCCTCCGCCCAGCTCGTCAGGGCGTGGATCGGCCCGAGGAGGGTGTGGCCGAGGGCGGTGAGCTCGTACTCCACACGCGGGGGCATCTCGTCGAACTCGTGGCGCGTGAGGATTCCGTCGCGTTCGAGGCTGCGCAGCGTCTCGGTGAGAACCTTGGGGCTGATCCCCTCGACGGTGCTCCGCAGCTCGCCGAAGCGCAGCCGGTCGTCGCCGAGGGCGAGAACGATGAGGGCGGTCCACTTGGTGGCGATGCGCGCGAGCGACCCGCGTGAGGGGCAGGTCTGGCGCAGGACGTCGTACGCGCGGTGCATGGTTTCCCTTCGTAACGTTGAGGTGACCATGGGTGATGATGTCACGCTCGGGGTGCCCGCGCGACCGGCGCGGCACGACGAGAAGGAGCTGCCATGACCACCGCCACCCCCACACAGATCGCCGACACCTACTTCGCCGCTCTCGCCGCAGGAGACCTCGCCACGGTCAGCGGGCTCCTCGCCGACGAGGTCGCGTGGCACCAGCCCGGGGACAACCGGTTCTCGGGCGCGCACATCGGAGGACCCGCCGTCGGCGCGCTGATCAGCGGCATGATGGAGGTCACCGGCGGCACGTTCGTCGTCGAGAAGACCGGCCCGGCCATGGGCAACGGGGCGAAGGTCGCCGTGCCCGTACGGTTCAGCGCTTCCCGCGAGGGGCTGACGATGGACATGGCGGGCGTGGACCTGCTGACCATCGAGGACGGCCGGATCGCGGTCGTCGAGCTGTTCTCCGCCGACGGCGAAGCGGAGGACAGGTTCTGGGGCCACGCCTGATCCGGCCCGGTGGGGTGGGGCGGGACGGCGCCGCGTACGCGGATCTAGGCTGAATGCATGAGCGGAGACTCCTCCCCGTCCCAGCAGGTCGCCTCGCCCCCGTCCACCGTCGCGCCGGCACCGGACGCCCTCGCGTCGTACGCCGAAGACCAATTGGCCGTCCGCCCGTCCCGCGAACCGTGGTTCATCGCGGCCCTGTCACCTCTTGGTGGTGCGTGGATCGCCCTCGGGTTCGTGTTCTACGTGACCAGCCAGACGGGCGCTTCGGCGATGCCGTACGGGATGGCGAAGGTGGTCGGGGGAGTGGTGTTCTCCGTCGGCCTGCTGCTCGTGGTCATCACCGGCGCGGAGTTGTTCACCTCGACGACGATGACGGTCGTGGCGAAGGCCGCGGGTCGGGTGTCGTGGACGAGGTTCTTCGAGCACTGGGCGATCGTCTGGCTGGGGAACTTCGTCGGAGCGCTCGTCGTGGTCGCGTTGAGTTTCTTCGGCGACCTCCAGCACAACGCGTCCGGCGCCTGGGGGAAGGTCGTCGTCGACGCGGCCGCCACGAAGCTTCATCACACGTGGTTCAACGCGTTCGTGCTCGGCATCTTCGCCAATCTGGCGGTCTGTCTCGGTGTCTGGTTGGCGTGGGCGGGAAAGACCGTCGTCGACAAGGCCCTCGCGGTCGTCGGCCCGGTGGCCCTGTTCGTGTCGACGGGCATGGAGCACTCGGTGGCGAACATGTTCCTGCTGCCGTACGCGGTGATCCTGAGGGATTTCTCGGCGCTCGGGCTCGACATGGCCAAGTACGCCGACCTCACGTGGCCGAACGTGTTCCTCCACAACCTGCTGCCGGTGACGTTGGGCAACATCATCGGCGGCGGGTTCATGTGCGGGCTCTACCAGTGGTGGATCTGGCACCGCGGCGCGAAGTCCTGACCCACTGCGGGAACGAGCAAGGGCTCCGGTCGATCGACCGGAGCCCTTGGATTCTGTCGGGGTGACAGGATTTGAACCTGCGACCTCATCGTCCCGAACGATGCGCGCTACCAAGCTGCGCCACACCCCGAGCGCCCCTGAGGGCACCAGAGAATAGTAGCGCCCCGGCTGCCCGCGTACCAACTCGAATCAGCGTGCGTCGCGCGCCGTGAGCGTCAGGAGCGTGGCCTCGGGAGGACAGGCAAAGCGGTAGGGGGCGAAGGGCGACATGCCCAGCCCGCCAGACACGTGCAGGGCCGCCGTGCGCCCGCCTGCGGTGTGGGTCGACAGGCCCTTCACCCGTGCTGTGTCGAGGTCGCAATTCGTCACCAGCGCGCCGTGGCCGGGCACGCAGACCTGACCCCCGTGCGTGTGGCCGGCCATGACGACGTCACAGCCGTCCGACGTCATCGCGTCGAGCAGGCGGAGGTAGGGGGCATGGGTCACCCCGACCGAGACGTCCACGCCGGGGGAGGGGGGACCGGCGACCTCCGCGTACCGATCGCGCCCCAGGTGGCCGTCGTCGGTGCCACGGAACTCGAAGACCAGGTCGTCAAGGGCGAGGGTCGCGCGCCGATGAGTCAGGTCCTGCCAGCCGTGTGCCGTGAACGCCTCACCGAGCTCGCGCCACGGGAGCTCCGCCGGCGGGTGGTCACGGTCGGCGCCGGGCTTGCTTGGGCCGGCGAAGTAGGTGAGCGGGTTGCGGAAGCCCGGCCCGTGGTAGTCGTTGGACCCCCAAACGAAGACGCCGGGGACGTCGAGGAGCCCGTCGTACGTGTCGAGGACGGCCGACAACGCCGCAGGCGTTGCCATGTTGTCACCCGTGTTCACGACCAGATCGGGGTGCAGCGAGGCCAGCCCGCGCACGAACTCGCGCTTGGTGCGCTGGCCCGGGAGCAGGTGGAGGTCGGAGATGTGGAGCACGCGAACGGCCGCCGCCCCGGCCGGGAGGACCGGGGCGGTGAACCGGCGAAGGGTGAAGCGGCGAGCCTCGACCGCGACGCCGTAGCCGAAGCATGCGGCGCCGAAGCCGGCCGTCGCGGCCAGGACGCGACCGATCACGTCACGGCTTCCTTGACGCCTGGCCCGACGGCTGGGCCGGCTGAGCGGGAGCCGGCTGAGCGGGGGCCGGCGGCGCTGTGGCCGGCGGTGCCGGCGCCGGTGCGGGAGCCGGAGCCGACGGTGCGGGAGCCGGAGCGGACGGTGCGGGGGCCTTCGACGGCTCGCTCTTGGGCTCGGCCTTGGGCGCGGGACCCGACGAGATCAGGAACGTGATGGTCGAGCCCTTGGGGGCGGTGCCACCCGACGGCGTGGTGCCGATCCACGTGCCCGGACGAGCCGAGTTCGACACGCGCGAGGTGATGACCGAGAAGCCGGCGTCCTGCAGAGTCGCCTTGGCCTGCTCCATCGTCATGCCCTTGATCGACGGGATCGCGACGGGCTTGCCCTCGGTCACCTCGCGGCCGATCTCCTCGAACCTCGTCTTCGGCTTGCCCTGCAGGGCGGCCGCCATCGCAGGCTTGTAGATGTCCTGGCCGGCGTCGCCGCCGCCAGAGCCCTCGAGGGAGTACCTCGACGACGGGAGCGTGACGCCCTTCAGCGTCGGCTTCGCGCCCGTGCCGCGCTTGTTGAACCAGTCCTTCGACTTCCAGTAAGGGTGGGTCTTGTCGATGGCGATCATCGCCGTGCCGGCGACCTGCGGGGTGTAGCCGGCGAACCAGATCGCCTGGTTGGAGTCGGTCGTGCCCGTCTTGCCGGCCTGCGGGTAGCCGCCGGGGATCGTGGCGCGGGCGCCCGTGCCCGACATGACTCGGCTGAGCAGCGAGTTCATGCCATCGGCGACCTTCGCATCCATCACTTGACGGCAGTTGGCCGACGGGGTCGGCACGTCACGCCCGTCCTTCGCGGTGACCTTCTTGATGATGATGGGGTCGCAGTGCTTGCCGCGCGCGGCGAACGTGGCGTACGCCTCCGTCACCGACAGCGGTGTGACCTCGGCCGAGCCCAGCGTGAACGCGGGGATCGAGTTGAACTCCTCGACGATGTCGCCGCGCGAACCGAGCTTCACGCCCAGGTCCTTGGCCATCTTGGTGGTCTCGCAGCCGCCGACGTCGGCGATGAGCTGGACGAAATAGGTGTTCACCGAGTAGGCGGCGGCGCGGTACATGTCCATGACGCCGTTGGTGCCGGTCGAGTTCTTCACGGTCCAGTCGCCGTACTGCTTGAACTTGCCCTGACAGTTCTTGAACGTGCGACCGGTGAAGTTCATCGATGCCGCGGCGTCATAGGTCTTCGACAGCGGGATGCCCTGCGCGAGCGCGGCGGCGGCGGTGAACGCCTTGAACGTCGAACCGGCCTGGTAGCCCTCGGCGCCACCCATGTCGTCGTCGGACATCGAGCCGCCGACGGCGTAGTTGTAGTAGGTCTCGCCCGCGGCGAGGTTGTTGCCCATCTTCGGGCGGTTCTGGGCCATGCCGAGGATCAGGCCGGTGCCCGGCTGGATCATCGTCATCGTGGAGATGACCGGGTCCTCCGGGTTCAGCACGCGGTTGATGGCGTTCTCGGCGGCGTCCTGCGTACGCGGGTCGATCTCGGTCTCGATGGTGAGGCCGCCGCGCTTCAGCGTGTTTTCACGCTCGGCCGGAGTGGCGCCCAGGGCGGGCATCTTCCTCAGCGAGCGGGACACGTAGTCGCACAGGAACGGGTAGCGCGTGCCGACGCAGCCGTTGACCGTCGGGCGGATCCTGCTGCGGTCGAACGGGGTCGCTGCGGCCTTCTTCGCGTCGTCCTCGCTGATGATCTGGAGCTGGGCCATGCGGCCGAGGACGACCTTTCTGCGCTCGAGCGCGATGCGCTCGTAGTTGACCGGGTCGGTCTGGGCCGGGTTCTGGACGAGGCCGGCCAGCAGCGCGGCCTGGTCGAGCGAGAGGTCCTTCGCCGACGTCGAGAAGTACTTCTGCGCCGCGGCCTCCACGCCGTACGAGCCGTAGCCGTAGTAGGCGATGTTGAGGTAGCGCTCCAGGATCTCGTCCTTGGAGAACTTCTTCTCCAGGGCGATCGCGTAGCGGAGCTCCTCGATCTTTCGCGTCACCGAGCGCGCCTGGGCCGCCTGCTTCTGGCCGTCGTCGCCGGCGATGTGGGCCGTCTCGACGCGGACCATCTTCACGTACTGCTGCGTCAGCGACGAGCCGCCCTGGGTGCCACTCGAGCTGGAGGAGTTGCGGACGAGCGCGCGGAGCGTCGCCTTCGTGTCGAGAGCACCATGCTCATAGAAGCGATGGTCCTCGATGGCGACCTGGGCCTGACGCATGATCGGCGCTATGTCGTTGAGGCCGACGTAGACGCGGTTCTCGTCCCAGAAGCGGGCGAGCTCCTCGCCGTTGGCCATCTTCACCACCGACCGCTCCGACTGGCGCGGGATCTCGAGATCGGCAGGGAGGTTCTCGAGGCTGCTCGCCACTGACTTGGTGGCGGCCCCCGCCATCCCCGCGAAGGGGATGAAGAGGCCCGCGACGAGAACACCTGCGAAGACGCTCACGACCACGAACATGAGGAGGCGGTACAGAAGGGTACCCGCGCGCGCAGAAGACTTGGCCATGGTAGGCAGCCTACGTGACATGACTTCAGGGCCCCAATGACCGAGGTCTCGAGTCCTTCACAGGAGGTTCATACCGCGGTCTTACCCCCGAACAGGGGAACGCGGGTAACGATTGCCGCACCCCCGGCCCACACCAGTGGCCCAACTGGCATTTTCCACTCAGGAATCTCTAACCTGTGCGAAAAGGGTCTCACCTGACAACCGGTAATGAGATGGTCATTGCTCGCAGGTTCGACCCAGGGGGATCGAGGGGGACTGCGATGACAGTACTTCAGCAGGATGACTGGACGCTCCAGGCCAAGTGCCAGGGCACCGAGGACGCCCTGTTCGTGGAGGGCGCCCAGCAGAAGAAGGCCCGTGCCATGTGCGGTGACTGCGTCGTGCGAACGCAGTGCCTCGCCGAAGCCCTCGACAACCGCATCGAGTGGGGCGTGTGGGGAGGCATGACCGAGCGTGAGCGCCGTCATCTCCTGCGCGTGCGCACAGACGTCGAGTCGTGGAAGTCACTCCTGATGGGCGAGCCGCAGCCCCACCGCGCGCAGTGACGCGAGGTCACTGACGTCTCCGTCCAGGGCGGGGACCTCGGCGACGGCCATCCCGGACCGCGACGCGGTGAAACCGGTGATCTGACGACGTTCCTGCTCGACCTGGCGCACCTGCCAGGCATGCGTCTCCAGCGCGACCCGGGCCGCACGCACCCCCACCTCGTCGCACTGGGGAAGGCCCGCCAGACGGGTCTCCGCGGTCTCGGCGTCCAGCGCCGCCGGGCTGTGGTGGACGCGGTTGATCACGACACCGGCGAGCGGCAGCGACTCCTCAGCGAGCCGGTCGACGAAGAACCCCGCCTCGCGCAGGGGCGACACCTGCGGTGCCGCCACGACGACGAACCGCGTGTGGGGCGACGACAGCGTGGCGAGCGTGGCCTCCGCGCGTGTCCGGAAACCGCCGAACAGGGTGTCGAACGCCGACACGAACGCCTGGACGTCGGTCAGTACCTGGGCGCCGAGGATCTTCCCCATCGCCCCCATGACCACGTTCACGCCCACGCTCATCAGCTTCATGGGCCCCCTGGCGGGGGCGAGCAGCATCCTCAGCATGCGTCCGTCGAGCAACGTGGCCAGGTGTTCCGGGGCATCAAGGAAATCGAGCGCGCTGCGGGAGGGCGGTGTGTCGACGATGATCAGGTCCCACCGGCCGTCACGCCGCGCCTGGGCGTGGAGCTGTCCCAATTTCTCCATCGCCATGTATTCCTGGGTGCCCGAGAATGACGTCGAAAGGGCCTCGTAGAAAGGATTGTCGAGAATCTGCTGGGCGACCGCCGGGGACGCGTGCCCGGTGACGACGTCGTCGAAGGTCCGCTTCATGTCGAGCATCACTGCGTCGAGCCGACCGGTGCCCTCGATGCCTTCCACCGGCCGTGGCGTGTTGTCGAGCTGGGTCAGGCCGAGGCTCTGGGCGAGCCGCCGCGCAGGATCGATCGTGAGCACCACGACCTTGCGTCCGCGCTCGGCCGCGCGCAGGGCGAGCGCGGCCGAGGTCGTCGTCTTGCCGACACCACCCGCGCCGCAGCACAGCACGATCTCGACGTCGCGGTCGTCGACGAGCGTGTCGACGTCGAACACGTGGGTCATCGGTCGGCTCCTTCGATGAGGTCCTCGTCGAGCCAGGCGGCGAGCTGGGCGAGGCCGTCGCGGTCGACCCCCTCGGGCAGCCGGGGGAGGTCGACCAGCGGCAGCCCGGCGGTGGCGAGCGTCTCGTTCTGGGCCTGCTCCTCGAGCTTGGCCGTCGCGGCGACGGTCAGGAGTCGGGAGAGGTCGGCCTCGAGGGTCGGGTCGTCCAGCCCGGTGACCGTGAGGTGTCCCGCAGCGGCCGGGAGGAGCTCGTCGTCGGCCAGCGCGCCCTCCCCGGTGAGGGGAGGGGAGGTCATCGTGCAGATGATCGAGCCGAGGGGGATGCGCGTTTCCGCCAGCTCGTGCACGGCCTCCAGCGTCTCGGTGACCGGCATGTCCTCCAGCAGCGTCGTCAGGTGGATGACCGTCGTGGGGGACGTGAACAGCTCCATGACCGACCGGGCCTGGGCGTGGATCGGGCCGACCTTCGCGAGATCGGTCACGGACCGGTGCACGTTGAGGAACTGCGCGATGCGACCGGTCGGCGGGGCATCCAGGATCACCACGTCGTACGCCTCGGCGCGGCCCATCAGCCCCCGCCGGACGGCCTCGTACACCTTGCCCGTCACCAGCACGTCGCTGAGACCCGGCGCGATGGAGGTCGCGAACTCGACGACGCCGAACTTCTCCAGCGCGCGCCCGGCGATGCCGAGCTTGAAGTGCTTGTTCAGGTATTCCCACAGCGCCGACCGAGCGTCGACCGAGAGCCCGCGTACCTCACCGCCCCGCATCGTGCGCAGGAGCGTGACCTCCGCGCCGGCGGGCATGGTCACGCCGAACAGGTCGCCGATGGCGGTGCGCCCCTCCACCTCGCAGACCAGTGCGCGCCGGCCACGAAGGGCGTGCGCGTACGCCAGGGCGCAGGCGACCGTCGTCTTGCCGGTGCCACCCTTGCCGGTGACGATCTGGAGCTCGTGGGACATGCGCTCCAGCCTAGAGGGGACCCCGAAACGCTCGCGGACGGACGAGGTTGGAAGATGGGTCGTGCGTCCACGAGCCGCGTACCCAGGACTACGCCGTCCCACAAGGAGCAGAGATGAAGTCCGACCTGCAGATCGCCTCCGAGGCAACCCTGCGCCCCATCGCCGACGTCGCCGCCGACCTCGGCCTCGATGAAGACCTGCTGGAGCCGTACGGGCGCCACGTCATGAAGGTCGACGGTGCCGCCGCCCAGCAGCGGCTGGCCGGTCGTCCGCGCGGCAAGTACGTCGTGGTCACCGCCATCACCCCCACCCCGCTCGGTGAGGGCAAGACCGCGACCACCGTGGGACTGGGGCAGGCCTTCGGCCGCCTCGGGCGCAAGGGCCTCATCGCGATCCGGCAGCCATCCATGGGGCCGACATTCGGCATCAAGGGCGGGGCGGCGGGCGGCGGCTACTCGCAGGTCGTGCCGATGGAGGTCATGAACCTCCACCTGACCGGCGACTTCCACGCCGTCACGGCTGCCCACAACCTGCTGGCTGCGATGATCGACAACCACCTGTTCCACGGCAACGAGTTGGGGCTCGAGCCGTCGTCCATCACGTGGAGGCGCGTGCTCGACGTCAACGACCGCGCGCTGCGCAACGTCGTCCTCGGGCTCGGCGCCCGTCTCGACGGCGTGCCGCGCCAGTCGGGCTTCGACATCACCGCCGCGTCGGAGGTCATGGCGCTCCTCGCCCTGACGCGGGACCTCGGCGACATGCGGGAGCGCCTCGGCCGGATCGTCGTCGGTTGCACGCGTGAGGGTGCGCCGGTCACCGCCGAGCAGCTGGGCGCCGCGGGTGCGATGGCCGTCATCATGAAGGAGGCCATCAAGCCGAACCTCATGCAGACGTTGGAGGGTACGCCGGCGCTCGTGCATGCCGGGCCGTTCGGCAACATCGCGACCGGCAACTCGTCGGTCATCGCCGATCTGGTGGGCCTGCGCTGCGCCGACTTCGTGGTCACCGAGGCCGGGTTCGGCGCCGACATGGGCGCGGAACGGTTCTTCAACATCAAATGCCGGGTCTCGGGCGAGGCGCCGGACGCGGCGGTGGTCGTGGCCACGGTCCGCGGGCTCAAGTTCGCGTCGGGCGGTTTCAGGATCGCCACGGGCAAGCCGCTGCCGCCGGAGCTGCTCGCCGAGGACCCTGGTGCGGTCGAGGCGGGTGCGGCCAACCTGGTCAAGCAGATCGAGAACGTACGCCTGCATGGCGTCTCACCGGTGGTCGCCATCAACCGGTTCCCCGACGACCACGACTCCGAGGTCGAGGCCATCCGTCGCATCGCGGAGGCCGCGGGGGCGCGCGCGGCGGTCTACGAAGGGGTGGCCAACGGCGGCGAGGGGGGCGTCGAGCTGGCTCGTGCGGTGATCGACGCGTGCGAGGAGGAGACCTCGTTCGCGCCGCTGTACGAGGTCGAGCGGCCGCTGACCGAGAAGATCGAGGCGATCGCCACGAAGGTGTATGGGGCCGACGGCGTCGACTACGCGCCGGCGGCGAGCAAGCAGCTGGCGGCGTACGAGAAGAACGGGTTCGGCGACCTGCCGATCTGCATGGCGAAGACCCACCTGTCCATCTCGTCCGACCCCACGCTGAAGGGCGCTCCGACCGGTTGGCGCCTGCCGGTGCGCGAGGTCAGGGCGTCGGTCGGGGCCGGTTTCATCTATCCGATCTGCGGGGACATGCGGACCATGCCGGGACTGTCCAGCTCGCCCGCGGCCCACCGCATCGACCTCGACGACGAGGGCAACATCGTGGGGCTGAGCTGACGCCGGGACGAGGCTGCGGGACATTCGTCCCACAGGGGGTTATCCTACGCTGTGTCGTAGCGTATCGTCGGCGGTTTCGCGGCTGCGGACTTCAGGGCTGACATCCAGAAGGGCGAACGCGCGGTCTGGATCCAGGAGAAGGACGACCACCTCGCCGCGCGCACCGTCACCGAGATCGAGTAGTTGAGCGCGTACCGGGCGCCTGGCCGGGGAGTGAGGGCCCCGACGTCGTGTCGGAGCCCTGAACTAGGCTGCCGACCATGACGAAGTGGGAATACGCGACCGTGCCCGTGCTGGTCCATGCGACGAAGCAGATCCTCGACAACTGGGGTGCCGACGGCTGGGAGCTGGTGCAGATGGTGCCCGGCCCAAACAACCCCGAGAACCTCGTGGCCTACATGAAGCGGCCGCTGCCCGAAGGAGGCGACAAGTGAAGCCCTCCGAGAAGCTCGCAGAGCTCGGCATCGAGCTCCCCGCGGTGGCCAAGCCCGTCGCGGCGTACATCCCTGCAACGCGCGTCGGCAACCAGGTGTGGACGTCGGGCCAGGTGCCGTTCGTCAACGGTGAGCTCCAGGTCACCGGCAAGGTCGGCGCCGAGGTCTCGCCCGAGGAGGGCGCCCAGCAGGCCCGCACCTGCGCGCTGAACGCGCTCGCGGCCGTCGCAGCCGAGGCCGGGGGCATCGACAACATCACGCGCATTGTGAAGATGGTCGTCTTCGTGGCCTCCGACCCGTCGTTCACAGGCCAGCCGACCGTTGGCAACGGCGCTTCCGAGCTGGTGGCCGAGGTCTTCGGCGATGCGGGACAGCACGTCCGCAGCGCCGTCGGCGTCGCGACGCTGCCGATGAACTGCGCCGTCGAGATCGAAATGGTCGCGGAAGTGGCCTGAGCCGTGGAATTCGCGGGCACCCACTCGTGGGAGATCTTCGACCACGTCCCCAACGAGGTGATGGGAAGGATGCCCGCGCGGGTGGCCGAGCAGATGAGGGCGGGCGCGGAGGCCGGGGGAGACCCGGCCCCTGCCCGACCCTCGGCCACCGTCGTCCCGCTGCGCGAGGTCGACGGGCGCCTTCAGGTGTGGATGATGCGGCGGCGCGCCACCATGAAGTTCGGTGGGGTGTGGGCCTTCCCCGGCGGCAAGCTCGAGCCCGCCGACGAGGCGTACGCCGACCCGCTGCGTGCCTGCGCGGTACGGGAGCTGGCGGAGGAGTGCGGCTGCACCGCCGACCCCGGCTCGCTCCTGCTCTGGGCGCGCTGGTTGACGCCGGAGCCGTTGGCCTACCGCTTCGACACGTGGTTCTACCAGTGGTTCGTGCCGGAGGGCACCCATCTGGTCGCCGGTGATGAGGAGGCCATCGAGGGACGCTGGCTCGACGTGGACGACCCGGGCGTCGACACCGACGACTCGATCCTGATCCCCGCGACGCGCTCGGTGCTGAGCGAGCTGGCGCTGCTCGGCGTCCTGGGGCGTGTCACCCAGGCCGCCCGCGGGCGTACCGTCGAGGCCGTCACCCCGAGATACGTGCGTGACGGCGACCGCTGGAGGTCCAGCTATCCGCTACGGTCGGGCGAATGGCAGTGATCCACCACCTCCTCGCGCCCAACCCGGGCCCCATGACGATGGAGGGAACCAACACGCTTATCGTCGCGCCGCACGTCAGCCGCGCGATAGTGATCGATCCCGGGCCGCCCGACGAGGAGCACCTCACCGACATCGAGACCGCCTGCGAGAACCGCGTCCACGAGGTCTGGTACACCCACCACCACCCCGACCACACCGCGGCCGGGCCCGAGCTCGCGCGCCGGCACGGCGCGACCATCCGCGCGTTCGACCCAGCCCTGTGCACCGGCGAGCCGTTCACCGACGGTGAGGTCGTCGCGTTCGGGCCGGTCACGATCACGGTGCTCCATCTCCCTGGACACACCGCCGACTCCGTCGGCTTCCTCGTCGAGAGCACCCAGGCCGAGCTCATCACCGGCGACACCGTTCTGGGCCGTGGCACCTCGGTCATCGCCGCCCCGGACGGCGACCTCGAGGCCTACCTCGACACGCTGATGCGCCTCCAACGCATCGTCGACGAGAGGTCCGTGCGCCGGATCGTGCCCGGTCACGGCCCGATGGTCAACGACCCGGCCGGGGTGCTGCGCGACTACATGACCCACCGGCGGGAGCGCCTCGACCAGGTGCGGCGCGCGGTCGCGGACGGCGCCGAGACCGCCGCTGACGTGGTCGACCGCGTCTACGGTTTACTCGCGCCCGAGCTGCGCCACGCCGCGGAGCAGTCTGCCCAGGCCCAGCTCGACTTCCTGCGGGGTTGACGGTGGCCATCCCGAAGGTCCTGCTCTACTACTGCTTCACCCCTCTCGCCGACCCGGAGGCCGTCCGGCTGTGGCAGCACGCGCTGTGCGAGCAGCTCGGGCTCAGCGGCCGCATCATCGTCTCGCCGCACGGCATCAACGGCACCGTCGCCGGTGATGTCACGGCCTGCAAGCAGTACGCCAAGCGCACCCGCTCGTACGCCCCCTTCCGTGACATGGACATCAAGTGGAGCGACGGCAGGGGCGACGACCTCCCCCGCCTGAGCGTGAAGGTGCGTCCCGAGATCGTGACCTTCGGCGTCCCCGACGAGGTGCGGGTCGACGAGCGGGGCGTCGTCGGCGGCGGCCGGCGGCTCACCCCCGACCAGGTCGACGCCCTCGTGGCCGAGCGCGGCGCCGAAGTGACGTTCTTCGACGGGCGCAACGCGTGGGAGGCGCGGATCGGCCGCTTCCGCGGGGCCGTCGTGCCCGATGTGACCACGACCCGCGACTTCGTCGCCGAGCTCGATTCGGGGCGCTATGACCACCTGAAGGACCGTCCGGTCGTCACCTACTGCACCGGGGGAGTGCGCTGCGAGGTCCTGTCGGCGCTGATGGTCGACCGCGGCTTCGGTGAGGTCTACCAGCTCGACGGCGGCAT
Source organism: Mariniluteicoccus endophyticus (assembly GCF_054780035.1). Lineage (NCBI taxonomy): Bacteria > Bacillati > Actinomycetota > Actinomycetes > Propionibacteriales > Propionibacteriaceae > Mariniluteicoccus > Mariniluteicoccus endophyticus. The sequence goes on from NZ_BAAGXC010000038.1 coordinate 122,570, forward strand.
CGTGCGCTACGGCGAGCGATTCGGCGACGACTCCCTGTGGGAGGGGACCCTGGCGGTCTTCGACGGGCGTGAGCGCGTACGGTTCTCCGATCACACCGCCGTCATCGGGCGCTGCGAGCTGTGCGGCTCGCCGACCGACCACTGGCGCGACTGCGTGACCCGCTCGTGCAAGGGGCGTGCGCTGCTCTGCGACTCCCACGCCGACGGTCCCCTGTGTGAATCGCACCGAGACACCCGCTCCCTGGCCTGATCCACGCCCAATCCGTGCACAAACCGTCACGGATCACTCCTTGGCAGTGCGTTCCGGGACCGATCTGGACACACGCGACAGGCGGTCGGGCAGGGTTGGACGCCGAATGCAAGTGGGTATGGGCGTACGCAGGTCCGGCATGTGCTCACCGCCCTGTGCTCACCAGACAGCGTCGGCGGGCGGCGCTGATCCCTTCGGAGCCCGAGCGGCCCCGAGTTGGCGTCGGCCGTGCCGAATCAGCAGAAAGTTGCCTCCAGATGCCCCAGAACGGCGCGCTGAGCAGAATTTTTCGCTGATTCAGCACGGACACAGGTCTGGGCGTACGCACGCTGGTCCGGACGTACGCAAACCTGGGCAGTGACCCCCTGTTACGCGCGATGTCCCGTGGGCGCTGGTTGGGGTCCTGACGGACTTCCCGGGACCAACTCGTGCAGGTTTGTGCACTAGTGGGGTTCGGGTGGGTTGTCAGCGTGCCCGGCGCTCCACGCGCTCGAGGTCCAGGATCGTCACCGAGCGCGGCTCGAGGCGGATCCAGCCGCGGGCCGCGAAGTCGGCGAGCGCCTTGTTGACGGTCTCGCGGGAGGCGCCGACTAGCTGAGCCAGCTCCTCCTGGGTCAGGTCGTGGTGGACCAGCAGGCCGCCCGGAGTGCGCTCGCCGAACCGCGAGGCGAGGTCGAGCAGCGCCTTGGCGACGCGACCCGGGACGTCGGAGAACACGAGGTCGGACATGACGTCGTTGGAGCGGCGCAGGCGGCCAGCGAGCTGGCCGAGCAGACCCTTGGCCATCTCGGGGCGCCGCGCGAGCCACGCGTCGATCTCGGCGTGCTCGAGGACGCGCAGCTCACAGTGGGTGACGGCGGTCGCCGTGGTCGAGCGGGGGCCGGGATCGAAGACGGACAGCTCGCCGAACATCTGGCCGGGGCCCAGCACGGCCAAGAGGTTCTCGCGGCCGGTCGACCCGTGACGGCCGAGCTTCACCTTGCCCTGCACGACCACGTAGAGCTGGTCGCCCGTGTCGCCCTCGTGGAACAGCACCGCACCTCGGTTCAGGGTGATCGAGGTCATCGTCGCCGAGAGCTCGGCGACCGCGTCGCTGTCGAGGCCCTTGAACAGCGGGGCCTGCTTGAGGACATCCTGCGCTTCCACATCTTCTCCTGACGAACGCTGAGAGCTCCGTCGAAGGCTACCCGGTGACGGTGAAGTGCGTCACGTCAGGCGCCGAAGAGCACGTACGCTTGCCTGCGTGCCAGTCGTCCCCGCCAAGCCGCCCCTCGCCCTCGTGCGACGGGCACGCCGCGTGAACCGGATCCTCGCCGAGACCTATCCGGACGCCCGCTGCGAGCTCGACTTCACCGACCCGCTCCAGCTGCTCGTCGCCGCCGTCCTGTCGGCCCAGTCGACCGACAAGCGGGTCAATCTGGTCACGCCGGTGCTGTTCGAGCGCTTCCCCGACGCGGCGGCCCTCGCTGGCGCCGATCGTGACGTCGTGGAGGAGATCATCCGTCCCACAGGGTTCTTCAGGGCCAAGACCGACTCGATCCTCCGGCTCTCGAAGGCCTTGGTCGACGACCACGGTGGCGAGGTGCCGCATAGGCTCACCGAGCTCGTCAAGCTGCCCGGCGTGGGGCGCAAGACGGCGAACGTGGTTCTGGGCAACGCGTTCGGCGTCCCGGGGATCACACCGGACACCCACTACATGCGCGTCACCCGTCGCCTGGGCTGGACCGACTCCACCAAGCCCGACGTGGTTGAGGCCGAGACCGGCCTGCTGTTCCCCCCGTCCGGGTGGATCCAGCTGTGCCACAACGTCATCTGGCACGGCCGCCGCCGCTGCCACGCCCGCAACCCCGCCTGTGGCGCCTGCCCGGTCGCGGCGCTGTGCCCGGCGTACGGCGAGGGGCCGACCGATCCGGTCGCTGCGGCGAAGCTGGTGCGGGAGCCGCGCGGATGAGACGTACGCAGGCCCTGGCGCTCACCGCGCTCACGCTCGTGGCGACCGCCTGCTCGGGCGGGCAGTCGCAGGTCGTGACCGCGCGTACGGATGCACCGGCGCCGCAGGCCGAGCAGAAGGGCGCCGCGACGACGGCCGCGGTCCTCGAGCAGCGCCGTGCCGCCGGGATCGCCGACTGCCCGGCGTCCGACCCGACCGCTCCCGCCCGTCCCGACGGGCTCCCGGACGTCACGCTCGACTGCCTCGGCGCCGACTCCCGCGTGCGCCTGGCCGGGCTGCGCGGGAAGCCGATGGTGGTCAACGTGTGGGCCCAGTGGTGCGGCCCCTGCCGGCAGGAGGCGCCCGCGCTGACGGCGCTGCAGGACCGGGTGGGCGACAGGGTGCTGATTCTGGGCGTCGACTACGTCGACCCGCGCCCTGAGCTGGCCGTTGAGTTCGCGGGCCGGGCCGGCTGGCGTTACCCGCAGGTCGTCGACCCCGACAAGGAGCTCGCAGCCCCGCTGCGCATCGTCGGGCCGCCCATGACGCTGTTCGTCGACGCAGATGGTCGCGTGGTCGCCCGCCACGTAGGCCCGCTCACCACCGAACGGCAGGCGCTCGACCTCGTCGCCCAGCACCTGGGGGCCAAAGCGTGATCATGGACCTTCCCGACGAGCTGGCAGCCCTCGCCCGCGGCCTGGCCGACCGCACCGCCTCGCAGCGCCTCGTCTCCTCGCGCCGCCCGCGCGGCGGTCGCCCCGCCGCCGTGCTGGCGCTGTTCGCATTGGAGGGCGACAACCCCGACCTGACGTTCATCGAGCGGGCCCACACGATGCGCAAGCACGCGGGGCAGATGGCCTTCCCCGGCGGTGCCGTCGACGACACCGATGCCGACGCGGTCGCGGCGGCGCTTCGGGAGGCGAGCGAGGAGGTCGGGCTCGACCCGCGCACGGTCGACGTGCTCGGCGAGATGCCCGCCGCCCACGTCGCCGCGTCCGGGTTCGACGTCACCACGGTGGCCGCCTGGTGGCGCCACCCCCACGAGATCGGCGTACGCGACCCCGCGGAGGTCGCCTCGGTCCACCGCGTGGGCATCGACCGGCTCGTCGATCCGGAGCTGCGGCGTACGGCCGTGCACCCCAGCGGCTATCGCGGGCCAGCGTTCGTCGTCGACGAGCTGTTCATCTGGGGCCTGACCGCCCACCTCGTCGACGCCCTGCTCGAGCTCGGTGGCTGGCAGCGCCCGTGGGACCGCGAGCGCAGCACGAAAGTGCCAGAGCGGCTCCTGCGCGACTCCGAGCGCCACGGAGGGACGGGCGCCGACGCCCACTGACCACTTCGTCGGGCACACTGACCACTTTGTAAGGTTGGTGCATGAGTAACGACGGCCAGACCACTGTCGCCCGCGAGGGCCGGCCCGACGGCTGGTGGAGGACCGCGACGGTCTATCAGATCTACCCACGCTCGTTCAGCGACTCCGACGGCGACGGCGTGGGCGACATCCCCGGCATCACGGCCCGCCTCGACCACCTCGCCGAGCTCGGCGTCGACGTGGTCTGGCTGAGCCCCGTCTACCGCTCGCCGATGGACGACAACGGCTACGACATCTCCGACTATCGCGACGTCGACCCCTCGTTCGGCACGCTTGCCGACCTCGACGAGCTCATCGCCAGCCTCCACGCGCGGGGCATGAAGCTCGTCATGGACCTCGTGGTCAACCACACCTCCGACGAGCACGCCTGGTTTCAGGAGTCGCGCGACCCGGACAGCCCGAGGCGCGACTGGTACTGGTGGCGTCCCGGCCGCGACGGTGACGTGCCCGAGCCCACGAACTGGGAGGCCGCCTTTTCGGGGCCCGCCTGGCACCGTGACGAACGTTCCGGCGACTACTACCTCCACCTGTTCTCGCCCAAGCAGCCCGACCTGAACTGGGAGAACCCGGAGGTCCGCGAGGCGGTCCACGACATGATGCGCTGGTGGGTCGACCGTGGCGTCGACGGGTTCCGCATGGACGTCATCAACTTCATCTCCAAGACCCTCCCGCTGGCCGACGGCGACGTCCCCGAGAGCCGCCGGCTGTCGCCGTCGTTCGCCCACGTGGCCAACGGCCCGCGCATGCACGAGTTCCTGCAGGAGATGAATCGCGAGGTGCTCGCGGGGCAGAACCTCCTGACCGTGGGCGAGATGCCCGGCGTCTCGGTCGAGCAGGCCCGTCTCTACACCGGTGCGGACCGCGGCGAGCTCGGCATGGTGTTCCAGTTCGAGCACGTCGACCTCGACACCCGGCCGGGCGGAGCGAAGTGGGACGTCCAGCCGCTCCAGCTGCCGGTGCTCAAGGCCAACCTCGCGCACTGGCAGGACGGTCTGGCCGACCAGGGCTGGAACTCGCTGTACTGGAACAACCACGACCAGCCGCGGGCCGTCTCGCGCTTCGGCGACGACTCGCCCGCCCACCGCGTACGCAGCGCCAAGACGCTCGGCACCGTCCTCCACCTCCACCGCGGGACGCCCTACGTCTATCAGGGCGAGGAGATCGGCATGACGAACGCCAGCTTCGAGGAGATCGGGCGCTACCGCGATCTGGAGTCGCTGAACCATCACGCCGAGGCGCTCGGCCTGGGCCGCGAGGAGACCGAGATCCTGGCCGCGCTGCGGGTGAAGAGCCGCGACAACGCGCGAACTCCGATGCAGTGGGACGACTCGCCTCACGCGGGGTTCACTACCGGGGAGCCGTGGATCGACGTCAACCCGAACCACGCCCAGGTCAACGCGGCGGCCGCACGTGCCGACCAGGACTCGGTGTTCCACCACTACCGCCGGCTCATCGCGCTGCGGAAGACCGAGCCGACCGTCGTTGACGGCCGCTTCGTGCTGCTTTTGCCCGACCACCCGCAGGTCTGGGCGTTCACGCGTACGCCCGACGGTGAGGGCCGCACGCTGGTCGTCGTCGCCAACTGCTCATCGGAGCCGGCCGTCTGGCCGGACGGGCTGCCGCGCGTCGAGAGCGCCGAGGTGCTCGTGTCCACCGACGCGTGGGAGGGGCCGTTCGTCAGGCCCGAGCGCATCGAGCCGTGGGCGTCGTGGGTGCTGGCGCTCGACTGACGGTGCACGCCCGTCCCGGGCCGCGACAACCCGTTGCACGATCGTGCAGCGAGGTTGATCGGATGTGCAGCACGGGGTGAGACTGTTTGTACGCCGTACTAGGAGGTAACCATGACCACATCTCGCCTCACCGCCGAGCACCGCCAGCTGTCGCTCGAGGCCATGTCCGATGACGAGGGGCTCGACGTCCTCGTCGTGGGCGGTGGTGTCACCGGTGCCGGCATCGCGCTCGACGCCGCCACCCGCGGCCTGCGCACCGGCATCGTGGAGATGCAGGACTGGGCCGCCGGCACGTCGTCGCGCTCGTCGAAGCTCGTCCACGGCGGCCTGCGCTACCTCTACAACCTCGACTTCGCACTCGTCGCCGAGGCGCTGCGCGAGCGCGGTCGCCTGCTGACGACCATCGCGCCCCACCTGGTGAAGGCCCAGCCGTTCCTGTGGCCGCTGAAGATGCCGCTGATCGAGCGCTCCTACTCGGCCGTCGGCGTCGGCATGTACGACACCCTCGCCAGGGTCGGCTCGCACGGGTCGACCGTGCCCGTCCAGAAGCACCTGTCGAAGAAGCAGACACTCGAGATGTTCCCTGACATCCAGCACGACAAGGTCATCGGCTCGATCCGCTTCTACGACGCCCGCGTCGACGACGCCCGCCTGGTCATCGACCTGGTGCGCACGGCCGCCGACTACGGCGCGTACGCCGCCTCGCGCACCCAGGTGGTCGAGTTCGTCTCCAACGGCTCGGGACGCGTCACCGGCGCGATCGTCGAGGACCTCGAGACCGGGACGCGCCACGCGATCAAGGCGTCGCGCATCATCAACGCCACCGGCGTGTGGACCGAGGAATCGCAGGAGCGCCTACGCACCCGCACCGACGAGACCGGCCTTAAGGTGCTGGCGTCGAAGGGCATCCACATCGTCGTCCCGCGTGATCGCATCAAGGGCGAGGCGGGGCTGTTCCTGCGCACCGAGAAGTCGGTGCTGTTCATCATCCCATGGCAGCGCTACTGGGTGATCGGCACCACCGACACCGCGTGGCACGAGGCCCGCCAGCACCCGGTCGCGACCGCCGAGGACGTCGATTACATCCTCGAGCACGCCAACGAGGTGCTCTCGTCGAACCTCACGCGCGACGACATCATTGGCACATACGCCGGCCTGCGCCCGCTGCTGCAGCCCAAGAAGGCCGACGACAGCTCGTCGACGAAGGTCTCGCGCGAGCACACCGTCGCCGAGATCGCCCCCGGCCTGTCGGTCATCGCGGGCGGCAAGCTCACGACGTACCGCGCCATGGCCGAGGACGCCGTCGACTTCGCGCTCGGCGAGACCCGGGCCAAGGCCCTCCCGTCGGTGACTGCGACCACACCGCTGGTCGGCGGCGCCGGCCTCACGGCGGTCAGCCGCCAGTTCGAGCGCCAGGCCAAGGAGCTCGGCTTCGACGAGGCGCGGGTGGAGCACCTGCTGGGCCGCTACGGCTCCGAGGTCGAGGTGCTGCTCGACATGATCGCCGAAAACCCGTCGCTGGGCGAGCCGCTGCCGTCGGCGCCGGCGTACCTGCGGGCCGAGGTGGCGTTCGCCGTCACCCACGAGGGCGCCCTCCACCTCGAGGACGTGCTCCTGCACCGCGTACGCCTGTCGTTCGAGACCCGCGACCGCGGCGTCGCGGCGATGGACGACATCTGCCGAGTCATCGCTCCGCTGCTCGGCTGGGACGAGTCGGTGACCCAGCGCGAGAAGGAGTCCTACCGCGCCCGGGCAGAGGCCGAGCTCGCCGCCGAGGAGACCCGCAACGACGCCGATGCCGAGAAGATCCGCCTGCAGGTCGAGGACCTCGTCCCCGTCCGCTGACCCCGATTCTCCCCGCCGCCCGACCGTGATCCGGACGGGCGGCGGGCCCCCCGGAGGGATGCTCTGAGTCAGGCCTCCAGCGCCAGGGCGAACGGCAGCACCGCCGGGGCTCCCGCGCTCCGCAGCACCCGTCCTGCCACCGCCATCGTCCAGCGGGAGTCCACCCGGTCGTCGACGAGCAGCACGGGCCCCGGGACGTCGGCCAGCCGGGCGGCGAGCTCGTCACCCACGGCGAACCGGCCCCAGACCTGCCCGAGGCGGTAGGCGCTGTTGCCGCGCTGGGGCTGGGGGAGACCCGGCACGAGGTCGAGCTCGCCGAGATCGACCAGACGCCCGACCTGGGCGAGACCGGCGGCGACGGAGCGTACGAGTCTGGGCCGCGTGGCCGAGGGCACGTTGACGACCGCGACGGGTCGCTCGTTCCAGCCCCACCCCTTGAGTACCTCGATGCACGCACGCGCCAGCTCGGGGGTGATCTCGCCGTCGACGGGCTCGCCGTCGGGGCCGGGCGCGAACAGCCGGCGCAGCGACCCACCGTGGCCGAGATCGGTGAGGCGGGCGATCGCGCGGCCCTCCGCCACGGCCTCCTCGGGCCTGATCTTGCCCTTCACCGGCACGCCCATGCGGTCCATGCCCGACGGCCACTGGCCGCGCGGCTCGATCGGCACCCCCACCTTCGCCAGTTGGGCGTCGGCGCGCTCGGTCCAGTCGGTGGGGACGTCCGTCGGATACCACGGCGCCTCACCACGGGCCCGCTGGCACGAGTCGCAGCGCCCGCACGGGGTCGCGGTCTCGTCGTCGAGCTGGCGGGCCAGGTATTCCATGCGGCACAGGTCGGTGCGCGCGTACTCCTTCATCGCCTTCTGCTCTGCCTCGCGGGAGGCGTTGATGCGCTCGTAGCGCTCGGTGTCGTACGCCCACTGGTGACCGGTGAGCCGCCAGCCGCCGCCGACCTTCTCGACGGCCCCGTCGACGGCAAGTACCTTCAGCAGCATCTCCAGCGGCGAGCGGCGCAGGTCGACGCGCGCCTCGAGGGCGGGCACGCTCAACGGCTTGTCGGCGTTCGCGAGCGCCTCGAGCACCGACCCGGCCTTGCGCTCGGTGGGCATGGAGGCGGTCGCGAAGTAGCGCCAGATGTCGCTGTCTTCCGTCCCGGGCATGAGCAGCACGTCGGCGTTGTCGGTGGCACGCCCGGCGCGTCCCACCTGCTGGTAGTAGGCGACCGGGGACGAGGGGGCACCGACGTGGACGACGAAGCCCAGGTCGGGCTTGTCGAAGCCCATGCCCAGCGCGCTCGTGGCGACCAGCGCCTTGACCTCGTTGGCCTTCAGTGCCTGCTCGGCGCGCTCGCGGTCGACGTTGTCGGTGCGGCCGGTGTAGGCGAGCACCCGGTGGCCGTTGTCGGCGAGCAGCCGCGCGGTGTCCTCGGCCGCCGAGACGGTGAGCGTGTAGATGATTCCCGAGCCCGGCAGCTCGCCGAGGTGGGCGAGCAGCCAGCCGAGCCGCTGGCGGGAGGTCTGGAGCTCGAGCACACCCAGCCGCAGGCTGGCGCGGGCCAGCGAGCCGCGCACGGTGAACACCTCCTCGGCCTGACCGTCGAGGCGTACGCCGAGCTGCTCCTCGATGTCGGTCACCACGCGCGAGTTGGCCGTGGCGGTCGTCGCGAGCACCGGGATGCCGGGCGGGAGCTCGCCGATGAGGTCGCGGATGCGGCGGTAGTCGGGCCGGAAGTCGTGGCCCCAGTCGGAGATGCAGTGGGCCTCGTCGACCACGAGCAGGCCGAGCGAGCCGATGAGTCGCGGCATGACGTTGGCGCGGAAGCCCGGATTGGTGAGTCGTTCGGGCGAGATCAGCAGCAGGTCGACCTCATCGGCGTGGACCCGACCGATGACCTCGTCCCAATCCTCGGTGTTGGCCGAGCTGATCGCGGCCGCGCGTACGCCCGCCCGCTCGGCCGCGCCGAGCTGGTCACGCATCAGCGCGAGCAGGGGGGAGACGATCAGCGTCGGTCCGAAGCCCTGGCGGCGACGCAGCAGGCATGCCACGAAGTAGACCGCCGACTTGCCCCAGCCGGTGCGCTGGACGACCAGCGCGCGGCGCCGGTCGGCGACGAGCGCCTCGATGGCCTCGAACTGGCCGTCACGGAAGTCGGCGTCCGGGCGTCCGGTGAGGTCACGCAGGATGGCGAGGGCGTCGCCTCGCAGGTCGTTTCGATGCATGCCCGGAGATGTGGTCATGGCACCAGTCAACAGGACACCACTGACAGAGCCGTCGGCTATTCCAACGGGTCGGTAACGCCTGTGGCCGCAGTGGCGTGGGGGGCATCACGCTGTGGAAGCATGCCCCCATGACAGAGCCCAGGATCCGCCAGGCCGGCGTGGACGATGCACTGCTCGTGGCCGCCCTGACGATCCAGGCCGCCCGCGCGGAGGGCCTCGTGCCCGAGCCCGGTTTCATGGACCTCTTCGCCGACTGCTGGATCGAGTACGCCGACCAGCACCCTGTGTGGTGGGCCGAGCTCGACGGCGAGCACGCCGGCCTGCTGGTGGCCGCCCGCGTACGCCCCCTCCCGTGGCCCGGCCAGACCGGCGGCGGATCGGTGACGCCCGAGCGGCTGTTCGTTCGCCCCGGCAAGGAGAACCGGGGCGTGGAGGACGCGCTGCGGGCCGCCGCCCGAGAGTGGGCGACGACCCGTGGCATGGAGTTCGTCGAGTCCTGAGGGGCGCCCGGCGCCCGCAGGTCAGCGGTCGAGCACGACCTGCGAGGCCTTCGTGCCGCGCAGGACCACCAGACCGACGAGCACGAACAGCAGTCCGCCGACGGCCCAGTAAAAGCGTCCCTCGGCCATGATGCCGAGGAAGCTGCCCGTCATGTTGGCGACGTGCGAGCCGGCGTGGATGCCGACGGCCACCCACACCGAGCGCAGGCGCAGGGCCAGCGCGGCGGCGGCGAAGCCGAAGCCGAAGGGCAGCGCCAGGTAGAGGACGTGGTCGAGCGCGTTCTGCTGGCCGCCGGTGGACAGCAGGTGGATGATGCCGAACAGGCCAGCGGACGCCCAGCAGGCGACGACCGGGCGGTCGCGCAGCACCTGCATCAGGTAGCCGCGGAAGATCAGCTCCTCGGGGATGCCCTGCAGGATGAACGCCATGACCAGGGACGCGTAGATCTGCATGGCGACGGCACCCGGGGTGAGCAGCTCGGTGGGGATGGGGACGCGCTGGATCTGCCCGAGCGCGAGACCCGGGAGGAACGTCGCCCAGGTGACGACGAGCGCGATCGCCAGCCCGAGGCCCAGCAGCGGCAGGCTGCGCGCGGTCCACACGAACCCGGCTTCGCGCAGCGGACGGCGGTCGACGTGGCGCATGAGCAGTGCGACGAGGGCACACACCGTCGCGAGCGTCAGGCAGGAGCCGATGGTCAGCGCGACGAGCGACGTCACACCCTTCGGCTGGAGGGCGGCCGTCACGGCCGGGATCGACTGGATGGCGACGAAGACCAGCATCGTGACGACGAACAGGACGGGGGTGAGGACGGCGCGCAGCCAGGCCGGCCAGCGGGGCGCGGGGGCGGTGGTCTCGGAGGGGGTCTGGGTCTGGGACTCGATGATTGTGCTCATGGCCACCACTCTTCCGCCGATCATGTGCCGGAACAGGTGGCGGCGGTCAGCACCTCGGTGCCATCGAGGATGACCGCGGGACCGCCGACCCGTGACCGGAGTCATGGGTGGGGCGGGACCGGCGCCTCTAGGCTGCTCCCATGGGCCTCTCCCGACGCATGCTGATCCTGCTGGACGTCATCTGGGGAGTGGTCACCCTGCTGAGCCTGGTGGGGGCGTTGCTGCCCGGCTCGCCGTTCGGCATGGGGGTCGTCGTGACCTCCGTCATCGGCTGTGTCGCGATGGGCGCGGGCTGGATCCTCCACCGCCGCACCGCCGATCGTCGCTGGATGATCCTCACGTACGCGGGGGTCCTCGGTGCCACGCTCAACAGCTCCGGCGGTCTCGGCCTGCTGGTGGTCATCCTCGTGCTGGCGCTCGTCGTGGCCGCCTGGGGTCTGTGGTGGGGCGTCGCCCGCGCTCGGCGGGATCGCCGCCCAGGGGGCGATCATGATGCTGGCGCTGTACAAGCAGCCCGTGGGCATCCTCGTCGAGACCATCAGCCTGGCCGTGCTCGGCGGCCTCGGCCTGCTGCTGGGCCAGATCCTGCGTGAGCTCGACCGCGAGCGGCGCGCCAACCAGGACCTGCTCGCCGAGCTGCGTGCCTCCCACGACGTCGAGAAGGAGCTCATGCTCGCAGAAGAGCGGGCCCGCTCGGCGCGCGAGCTCCACGACGGGCTGGGGCACAGGCTCACGCTCATCGGCATGTCGCTCGAGTACGCGATGCGCGTGCGCGACAAGGACTCCGACAAGGCCTTCGCCGAGGTCGAGCACGCCCGCGAGCAGGCGAGCGGCACCCTCGCCTACATGCGCCGCTGGGTACGCGCGCTCAACCCGCCCCGCGACACCGACCTCACCGGCATCGCCGCGTTCGAGGCGATCTCCGAGAGCTTCCGCGGCACCGGGCTCAAGGTGGAGGTCCACCAGACCGGCGAGGAGCACGCGCTCGGCAAGGAGGCCTCGCTGTTCGCGTACCGTCTCGTGCAGGAGGGGCTGACCAACGTCCTGCGCCACTCGAGCGCCGACGAGGTGGACATCACCGTCCACTGGCAGGGTGACGGTGTCGAGATCGAGCTGGCCGACAACGGTCGGGAGCGTGGCACCGAGGGACTCGAGAACACCGAGGCGGGCTTCGGGCTGCGCTCGCTGACGGAGCGCGCCGAACAGCTCGGCGGTCGGTTCGTCGCGCGCGTCGACGAGCGCGGCGTCGTCCTCACCGGTTCCGTACGTGAAGGGAAGCACGCATGATCAGGTTGCTCATCGTCGACGACCAGCAGCTCCTGCGCCGCGGGTTGCGGATGCTGCTGGAGACCACCGACGGCATCGAGGTGGTGGGGGAGGCCGCCGACGGCAGGGAGGCGCTGGCCATGGTCACGCGCTGCGAACCCGACGTCGTGCTGACCGACGCCCGCATGCCCGGCATGGACGGCATGACCCTGATCGCCGAGCTGGCGAAGGCACACCCGGACTTGCCCGCCCTCATGCTGACGACGTTCGACGACGAGGCCGTCGTGCGGGGGGCGATCGGGGCCGGCGCGGCGGGATTCCTCCTCAAGGACGTCTCCACCGACCGGCTGGCCGAGGCCATCGCCGAGGTCGCCGCCGGTGGGCTGGTCATCGATCCGCGGGTGGCCCGCATCGCGCTGTCCGGCGAGACCCCCCCGGGACGACCCCCTAGCGATCCTCACCCGCACCGAGCGGACCGTCGCCGAGCTCGTCGCCGCGGGCCGCACCAATGCCGAGATCGCCGCCGAGCTCGTGCTCGCCGAGGGCACCGTCAAGAACCACGTGTCGAACCTCCTGCGCAAGCTCGACCAGCGCGACCGCACCGCGCTCGCGCTCGCGCTGTATCGGGCGTTCCACGGCTGAATCGACCGGAATTTTTTCCTGCACAGGAAATCTCCGGTGGAAACATCCGGGGGTCACGGGCTGTCGGGGACGCATCGCGCCGCCTAGCGTCATGGGTGTCACCGGCTCTCCTCCTCCCTGAAGGACCTGTCATGAAGACCTCGAAGAAGTTCGTCGCCTCGGCCGCCGCGGCCGTCGCGCTGCTCGGTGTGGCTGCCCCCGTGGGCATCATGACCGCGCAGACCGCCACCGCCGCCGACCTGCGCATCGGCAACAAGTCGACCCTCGTCACGTCGGTGCAGTACCTGCTGCGTCACCACGGTCACAACATCGGCGTCGACGGCAGCTATGGCAAGCAGACGGAGGCCGCGGTCCGCGCCTTCCAGCAGAAGCATGGCCTCAAGGTCGACGGCATCGCCGGTCCCGCGACGCAGGCCAAGCTGGCTCCGACGGTTCGCCACGGCGACCAGGGCAACGCCGTACGCGCCCTGCAGACGATGCTCCGCCACCACGGCGCGACCATCGCCGCCGACGGCTCCTTCGGCCCGCGGACGCGTGCGGCTCTTGTGTCCTTCCAGAAGAAGAAGGGCCTGGCCACGGATGGCGTCGCCGGCCCCAAGACCTGGGCCGCGCTGTTCGGGGCGTCGGCCGGCAAGCCGACCGACCCGCCGAAGCCGCCCCCGCCGCCCGGCAAGCCCCACCCGGGTGACATCACCCGCGCCGATCTCGAGAAGATGTTCCCCGGTCGCGTCGCCGACACGCGTCGGGTCGAGGAGGGTCTGCCCCACCTCAACGCCGAGATGCGCAAACGCAACATCAACACCGCCGCCCGCAAGGCCGCCTTCCTCGCCACGCTCGCCCACGAGTCGGGCTTTGACTACGCGATCGGCGAGAAGGGCTACGGCACCCACGTCTACCGTGGCCGCGGCTACATCCAGCTCACCGGTGACTTCAACTACCGCGACGCCGGCAAGGGCATCGGCGTCAACCTCATGGGTGCCAATCAGGTCCGCGCCTCGCAGCTGCCCTACTCGGCCAACATCGCCGGCTGGTACTGGACGGAGGCGCGGCCGAGCAGCAACGGTGCCGCCGACCGCTTCGACATGGGTCGCATCTCGCGCAACGTGGGCTACGACAACAAGTCGAACGCCCGCGCTCGCGCCGAGGACGGTCACCGCTGCGACTCGTTCAAGCGTGCGTACAAGTACCTCTCGGGTCAGAACGCCCCGGCGTCCACCATCTGCGCGCGCCACTGACGTTCCCCGACGTGCAGCGTCCGAGGGCCCCGGTATCGCCGGGGCCCTCGCCGTCCGTACCCTCGCCGCATCCGCATCCGCACCCGCGTACACCGTGCGCAGCGCCGAACCGGACCGAAAGCTCCATGACGGGCGTTGCCCGGACTGGTGTGGAGTGTTCGGCTGGTCGTGGACCGCCGAGGGCCGGTTTTCCTTGGCCACACAGGAAATCTCCGGTGGAAACATCCGTGGGATCCGGGGCGCGTCCGAGGAGCCAGGGGGATAGCGTCCCGGTATTCCGTCACCCACCCTGAGGACAACCCATGAATCTCTCCAAGCGCATACTCGTCGGCGCTGCCGCCGTCGTCGCCACCGCCGGTGTCGTCGCACCGGTCGGGCTCGTCACCGCCAACGCGGCCGTGGCCCCGTCGGTCCGCCCGGGGCAGCAGGACGCCCGCGTCGCCTCGATCCAGTACCTCTTGCGCGCCCACGGCTACTCGCTCGTCACCGACGCCCACTACGGCTCGACGACGGTGAACGCCGTCAAGGCGTTCGAGAAGGCCAAGGGGCTCAAGGTCGACGGCATCGCCGACGCCGAGGTCCAGGCCCACCTCGCCCTGCGCGTCCAGCGCGGCGACACCGGCGTCGAGGTACGCGCTCTCCAGGCCCTGCTGCGCCACCACGGCTACAAGATCGTCACCGACGACGGGGACTTCTCCTGGTCGGACCACAACGCGGTCGTCGACTTCCAGAGGAAGAAGGGGCTGACCGCCAACGGCGTCGCCGAGTGGAAGACCTGGCGCGCCCTGTTCGGCGGGTCGTCGGACTCGGCGCCAGCGCCCACCACCCCGCCGAGGTCGGGCGATATCACGCGCGCCGACCTCGAGGCGATGTTCCCCGGCAAGGTGGCCGCGACGTCGCGGGTCCAGGAGGGCCTGCCTGGCCTCAACGCCGAGATGCGTGCCCGCGGCATCACCACCCCCAAGCGCAAGGCTGCCTTCCTCGCCACCCTCGCCAACGAGTCCGGGTTCGACTACGGCATCGTGCAGAACCGCAGCGACCACTATCGCGGCCGCGGCTACATCCAGCTCACCGGCGAGTACAACTACCAGAAGGCGAGCGCGTTCCTGGGCGTCGACCTGACCGGTGCCAACGCGGACCGTGCCGCCTACCGGGCCTACTCCGCGAAGATCGCGGGGTGGTACTGGCAGGGCTACGTCTACGACAGCAACGCCGCCGCGGACGCCTTCGACATGGGCCGGGTCAGCCGCTACATCGGGTACGGGTGGGGCAATCCGGCCGAGTACCTCCCGGAGGACCGCGAGCGCTGCACCGACTTCAAGGTGGCCTACAAGTATCTTTCCGGCTCGTCGGCCCCGGCCTCGACCGTGTGCGAGCGGCACTGACCGGTTCCTCGAACGACTTGGCCCGGACCCCCTGGGGTCCGGGCCAATCCTGTCAGCGATCAGATCGGCAGCTTGCGGAAGATCGGGCGCGGGATGTGGCGCAGCACCAGCATGACCGCCTCGAAGGCCGGCGGCGTCCAGACGATCTCCTTCTTGGAGTCGGTGGCCTTCACGACCAGCTCGGCGACCTTCTCCTTGTCGATCGTGAGCGGGGCCTCGTCGAGGTGGTTCGACATGCGCGTACGCACCTGGCCGGGGCGCACCACCAGCACGCGCGGGCCGAACGGCGCGAGCGCCTCGCCCAGGCAGGTGTAGAAGCCGTCGAGGCCGGCCTTCTGGGAGCCGTAGACGAAGTTGGAGCGGCGTACGCGCTGGCCGGCGGCCGAGCTCATGGCCACGATCTGTCCGTGGGCCTGGTTCTTCATCTTCTGGCCCAGCAGGACGCCGACCGAGACGGCGCCTGTGTAGTTGAGGTGGCAGGCGAAGACGGCCTTCTTCTGGTCCTGCCACAGCTCCTCGGCGTCGCCGAGCATGCCGAAGGCGACGATGGCGAGGTCGACGTCGCCGCCGGTCCACGCGCGCTCGATCATCGCGGGGTGGGAGTCGAAGTCGACGGCGTCGAAGTCGATGACCTCGACGTCGGCCGCGCCGGCGGCTTTCATCTGGGCCACGGACGCGTCACGCATCGGGTCGTTCGGGAGCGCGGCGAGGACGACGCGGGCGGGGCCCTTCTTGAGGTATTCCTCGACGATGGACAGGCCGATCTCGGAGGTGCCTCCGAGCAGCAGGATCTTCTGGGGAGCGCCGACGGCGTTGATCACAGGGGGTTTCCTTTCGGGCGGGGTCAGACCAGCTCGAGGCGGCGGGCCATGTCGGAGGCGAAGACGCCGTTGGGGTCGATGGCGCGACGGGTAGCGACCCACTCGTCGGTGCGCGGGTACATGCGGCGGAAGTTCTCAGCGGAGACGCGGGAGTCCTTGGCGGTGTAGACACGGCCGCCGAACTCCATGATGCGCTTGTCGAGCTCATTGCAGAACTCGCCGAGGCCCTTCTTGATCGGGAAGTCGACGCAGACGTTCCAGCCCTGCATGGGGAACGAGAGGGGCGCCTGGTTGCCGGGGCCGAACAGCTTGAACACGTTCAGGAACGAGTAGTGGCCAGACTTCTGGATGTCGCGGATGACCTGCTTGAACGGCTCGACGGCCTCGGTCGGGACGAGCGTCTGGTACTGCAGGAAGCCCGCCGGACCCATGGCCCGGTTCCACTCACCGAACAGATCGAGCATGTGGTAGAACTGCGTCAGGTTCTTGATCTGGTTCCGGTGCGTCCCGCCCATGCGATAGTACGCCTCTCCCACCAACATGAAGCTGGCCTTGTTCGCCAGACCGTTGGGGAAGATGTCCGGGAACGTCATCAGCGTCGGCGCCTTGAACGCCAGCGGGTCCTTCGCGAGCTTGGGCGCGTACTCCTTGAGCTGGTCGAGCGTGGCCAGCGAGCCGCGGGAGATCGCGGCGCGGCCAAGTTTCGGCGGTGCGGAGATCGCGTCGAACCAGGCGGAGGAGTAGGTGTAGTTCTTCTCGGAGCCGTCACTGTGGATCGCGATGGTCTCGTCGAGGTTGCTGGTCTGGTCGTCGTCGGCGATGAAGTACGCCGTCTCAGTGCGCGTCATGCGGATCTTCGCGCGCAGGATAATGCCGGTCAGGCCCATGCCGCCGACGGTCGCCCAGAACAGCTCGGCGGTCGGGTCGTCGGTCGAGCCCTCGGGCGTCAGCGTCAGCACGCGCCCGTCGGCGACGAGCAGCGACATCTCGACGACGTGGTTGCCGAACGAGCCGGCCGAGTGGTGGTTCTTGCCGTGGATGTCGTTGCCGATGGCACCGCCGACGGTCACCTGGCGGGTGCCGGGCAGGACGGGGACCCACAGGCCGTACGGCAGCGCGGCCTTCATGAAGCTTTCGAGGTCGACACCGGCGTCGAGGTCGACGATCGCGGTGTCGGGGTCGATGCTGCGGATGGTGCGCAGCGGGGTCATGTCGACGACCAGACCACCGGAGTTCTGGGCCACGTCACCGTAAGAGCGTCCCAGCCCGCGCGCGATGATCCCTCGGCGCAGGTGGGCGGGCTTGGAGTCGTTGTCGTCGGCGACCTGGGCCACGGCGCGAGCGATCATCTCGACATCGGGCGTGGACAGGACTTGCGCGGTGGTGGGCGCCGTGCGCCCCCAGCCCCACAGCTTCTGGGGCGTCGTGGGCAGAATCTCGATAGACATCACGTCGAGGCTACTCCCTGGTCGACCCTGTGCAGCGGGCGCCAGCCCGGGGGAGAGCGAGATCACGCGTACGCGGGTCACCGCCGCCCTACTTCATGGACAGCAGGAGGACCGGCGGGTGACGGGTCACCGGGCCGCGTACAGGGCCGCACCGGCCAGGGCCACCTGCTCGGTGTCGGTCAACGGCACCACGCGTACGCCTCCGAGTCCCGTGGCGAAGGCGTCGCCGAAGAGGTCCCACGAACGCGTGGGGGAGCCGCCGACCGCGACGACCGACGGCGCGAATCCCGTGGTTGCCGAGGCGAGCGCACGGGCGAGATCGCCCATAGCGGTACGCAGCGCCCCAAGCGTCGCCGGGTCACGGCGCGCCCTTCGGCACAGCGTCCCGAGGTCGGGTGCCCCGAGGCGGGCGGCGATGGCCGCGGGGCCCAGCTGGCCCTCGATCGTCCCGCCGTCGTGCGGCAGGTCGTGCACCTCCCCGTGCGGGGGTACGCAGGGCCCCTCGGCCACGGGCAACCCGTCGACGACGAAGGCGGATCCGATGCCGGAGCCCAGGGTGAGACCCAGCAGCCGCTCCGGCCTGCCGAGCGAGGCGTGGCAGCCGACCCCGAAGGCGTCGGCGTCATTGAGCCACGTCGTCTCGCCGAGGATCGGTGCCCAGGCGGTGCGCAGATCCCGCCCGGCGAGACAGGCGAGCTTGCCGCCGGGATGGTGGCCGCCGATGCCGCGGGCGTAGTCGAAGGGGCCGGGGATGGCGACGCCCCAGCGGGTGCTGCGGATGCGCCCGGCGGCGTCCGCGACGAGGGCGGTCAGCTCGTCGAATGGGACGCCGGCGCGCAGCGGAATTCTCGTGTGCTCGACGACGTCCCCGGTCCGCGGGTCGACTGCGGCGGAGCTCAAGTGGCTCCCGCCGAGCTCGAGCGCCCCGACGGGGCGCATGTCAGCGGAGGTCGGGGTGCTCGAACGTCTTGCGCTCGAGGGCGTTCGTCTTGACCTCGGCGTTGGCGCGGGTCACGGCGGCCTTGACCTGGTCGACTGTGGCCTGGGCGTGGGCCTGGGTGCGCTCCGGGCCCTTGACCTTGTCGATGCGGCCCTTGCCGATGAGCGCGAGGATGCCGGCAAGAACGAGCAGGACGCCGGCCATCGACACGAATCCGAGGGCGATCCAGCCGGTGGGGGCGTCGAAGAGCTTCGCGAAGCCGAGCGCACCGGCGATGAACAGCAGCGACACGGCGTTGAGGCCGAGATAGCCGGCGGCACCGAACATGCCAGCGCCCACGCCGGCGTTCTTCGCCGACGGGACGAGCTCGGACTTGGCCAGCTGGATCTCGCCTTGGACCAACGTCTTCACGTCATCGGAGATGAGCTTGACCAGGTCGCCCACCGCGGGCGTCGCGTGGGTCTGGGTGCGGCCGTCGCCGGGAACGAATTGGTGCGCCATGGGTCTGAGCCTAACGGTTTGTTGATGGATCGGAGTAGGGCCCCCATGGCGGACGGCGTGTCAGACCGGCCGGCCGGAGGGCGGCGAGACGGCGATCAGATGCGGTCGGGCAGGTCGTCGGGCCGTCGTCTGGACAGGAAGGCCAGCGCCAGCGCACCCACGACACCTGCGGCCAAAGACGCGACGAGCACGCCCGCCTTGGCGGTCTCGACGACGGCGGGCTCGGCCGGGAACGCGAGCTCGGACACGAACAGGGCGACGGTGAAGCCGACGCCGCCGACCATCGCGACCGCGAGCACCTCGCGCCAGTAGAGGTCGGCCGCGAGCTGGGCGCGGGTCAGGTTCGCGGTGAGCCAGGCGCCGGCGAAGATGCCCAGCGGCTTGCCCACGACGAGGCCGAGGATGATGCCGAGCCCGACCGGCTCGGTCACCACGGCGCTCAGCGCGGGGACCGTGACGGCCACACCGGCGGACATCAGCGCGAACACGGGCACGACGAAGCCCGCGGAGATCGGGTGCCAGAAGTGGCCCCAGCGGTCGACCGGGTCGTGCGGGTCGTCGGCGTCCGAGCGGGACAGCAGGCCGAGCAACACGCCGGCGATCGTGGCGTGAACGCCCGACTCGTGCATCGCCCACCAGGCCAGCACGAACAGCGGCACGTAGAACGCCCAATGGTCGACGTGACGGCGCTGGAGCAGGAACCACACCACGGCGCAGGCCGCGGCGACGGCCAGCCACACCAAGTGGATGGTCTCGGTGAACACGAACGCGATCACGAGGATCGCGCCGAGGTCGTCGACGATGGCCAGGGTGAGCAGGAATGCCCGCAGGCTGGTCGGCAGCCGCGGCGCGGTCGCGGCGAGGATGGCCAGCGCGAACGCGATGTCGGTGGCCATGGGGATGGCCCAGCCACCCAGATGGCCGTCGTGCGTCGCGACGTTCACCGCCACGTATAACAGCGCGGGCACGATCATGCCGGAGATCGCGGCGACGATCGGCACGAGCGCCTCGGCCGGCTTCGACAACGAGCCGGACGTGAGCTCACGCTTCAGCTCGAGCCCGGCCACGAAGAAGAAGATCGTCAGGAGCCCGTCGGCGGCCCAGTGCTGGATGTTCAGCGGGCCGAGGTAGGTGTGGCGCACCGCCTCGTAGCTGTCGCCGGCGAGGTTGGCCCACAGCAGCGCCGCCACGGTGGCCACCAGCATCAGCACCCCACCGGTGGTCTCCTGCCGCAGCAGGGCGGGGAGTACGCGCGCGTCCTCGGCGTTCAACCGTGCGAACAGGCGTTCGCGGCGCGACGTGGGTTCGGTGTCGGGGTTGTTCGGGCTCGCAGGCGCAGAAGCCATTGGCTCACTTTCGGGGTCGGGACGGACGACGCCGACCAGACTTCCCGGCACACCGTGCGCCACTTTACCAGCCGGTACCTCGCCGCTCTCCGAACAGAGGTCGCCCCCACCGCGTCATAACAGGCTGAAAACTCCACAACAGGCGTTGCATGGCCTGTCGTGGAGTTTTCAGCCTGTTGTACGCGGCCTCCTACTTGCCCATGTTCTGCTTGATGGTGTCCATGACGCTGGAGTCGGTCAGCGTCGTCACGTCGCCGAGGTCGCGGTTCTCGGCGATGTCACGGAGCAGTCGGCGCATGATCTTGCCCGAGCGCGTCTTCGGCAGCTCGTCGACGACCATGATCTGGCGCGGCTTGGCGATGGGGCCGATCTCCTTGGCGACGTGCTTGCGCAGTTCGTCGACGATGCCCTCGCCGCCGTCGCCCGCGTCACCGCGCAGGATGACGAACGCGACGATGGCCTGCCCGGTGGTGGGGTCGGTCGCGCCGACGACCGCCGACTCGGCGACCTTCGGGTGGGACACGAGCGCCGACTCGATCTCAGTGGTCGACATGCGGTGGCCGGAGACGTTCATGACGTCGTCGACGCGGCCGAGCAGCCAGATGTCGCCGTCGTTGTCCTTCTTCGCGCCGTCACCGGCGAAGTACATGTTGTCGAAGCGCGACCAGTAGGTGTCGACGAAGCGCTGGTCGTCGCCCCACAACGTACGCAGCATGGCTGGCCAGGGCTTGGTGACGACGAGGTAGCCGCCCTCGCCGTTGCCGACCGGCCGGCCCTCCTCGTTGACGACGTCGACGGTGACGCCGGGGACGGCGCGCATCGCCGCGCCGGGCTTGCCGTCGGCCACGCCCGGCATGGGCGCGATCATGTGCATGCCGGTCTCGGTCTGCCACCACGTGTCGACGACGGGGCAGCGGTTGCGCCCGATGTGTTCGCGGTACCAGACGTATGCCTCGGGATTGATGGGCTCGCCGACCGAGCCGAGGATGCGCAGACTCGTCAAGTCGTACTTGGCCGGGATGTCCTGGCCCCACTTCATGAACGTGCGGATCGCGGTGGGGGCGCAGTAGAGCTGGGTGACCCCGTACTTGTCGACGATCTCCCAGAAGCGGCCCTGGTGGGGCGTGTCGGGGGTGCCCTCGTACATGACAGACGTGGTGCCGTTGACCAGCGGGCCGTAGACGAGGTAGGAGTGTCCGGTGACCCAGCCGATGTCGGCGGCGGTCCAGAACACGTCGGTCTCGGGCTTGAGGTCGAAACTCGCCCAGTGGGTGTAGGAGGTGCCGACGAGGTAGCCGGCGGTGGTGTGGAGGATGCCCTTGGGCTTGCCGGTCGAGCCGGAGGTGTACATGACGTACAGCGGCTGCTCGGCGGGGAACATCTCGGGCGTGTGCTGGTCGGACTCGCCATCGACGACGTCGGACCACCACTGGTCGCGGCCCTCGGTCATCCCGGTCTCCTGGCCGGTGCGCTTCACGACGAGCACGTTCTTGACCTGGGGGCACTTCTCGAGCGCCGCGTCGACGGCGGGCTTGAGCGCCGAGGGGTTGCCGCGACGGTAGCCGCCGTCGGCGGTGATGACGACCTCGACGCCGCAGTCGTTGATGCGTGTCGACACGGCGTCGGATGAGAAGCCGCCGAAGATCACCACGTGTGGGGCGCCGAGGCGGGCGCACGCGAGCATCGCCACGACGGCCTCGGGGATCATCGGCAGGTAGATCGCGACGCGGTCGCCGGCTTTGACGCCCAGCTTCGACAGGGCGTTGGCGGCTCTGCACACGTCGCGGGTGAGGTCGGCGTACGTGATGGTGCGCTCGTCGCCCGGCTCGCCCTCGAAGTGGAAGGCGACGCGGTCGCCGTGACCGGCCTCGACGTGACGGTCGAGGCAGTTGTACGCCGCGTTGAGCGTGCCGTCGGCGTACCACTTCGCGAACGGCGGGTTCGACCAGTCGAGGGTCTGCGTCGGACGCTGGCCCCACGACAGGCGCTCGGCCTGCCGGGCCCAGAACGCCTCTGGATCGGCGGTGGCCTCCTGAAGCGTCTGCTCGGTGACGTTCGCCTGCGCGGCGAGATCGGCCGGCGGCGGGAACGTGCGGTCCTCGCTCGACAGGTTCGACAGCGTGTCCTGGGGCTTCTGGGCTTCGTCGCTCATGCGGGCGAGGTTACCGACCACAGTGACCCGCGTCACCCCCCCAGGGGGTCGGTTGTCCCGCCGCACGAACCTGTGCGGGACTAGCCTGCGGCGCATGGCTGAGCGATGGAGCGTCGACCGTGTCGTCGCCGCCGCGCCCGACTCGAAGGCCGAGGTGGCGGGACGCAAGCTCGCGACGCCCGCCCCATGGTCGGGGACCGGCCAACAGGGCGCCATGGTGTGGGGCGAGTGCCGCGGCTCGTCGAAGACGCCCTACAAGGTGTCGGTCGACACGCAGGCCCCCGCGTACCGCTGTTCGTGCCCGTCGCGGAAGTTCCCCTGCAAGCACGCGCTCGGTCTGCTGTTCCTGTGGGCGCAGGGACAGCTCGCCGAGGACGGGTCGGTAGCCGAGCCGCCGTCGTGGGCGCCGAGGCCCAGGGAGGCGAAGCCCGAGCCGGCCGAGCCGAAGGAGCGTACGCCGGAGCAGATCGCGGCGGCCGCGGCGCGCCTGGCGCAGCGCGAGGAGCGGGTCACCGGCGGCCTGGCCGACCTCGTGACGTGGATCGATGACCAGGTGGCCCACGGGCTGGCGGGCAGCGTACGCGCGGGCTGGGCCGAGCACATGGCCGCCCGCATGGTCGACGCGCAGGCGCCGGGGGTGGCCGCGATGCTGCGCAGTCTGCCGGAGGACGTCACCGGCGACCCGGCCGAACTGCTCGGCGAGCTCGGGCTCATACGCCTGCTCGCCACGACCTGGCCGCGCCGCGACGCCCTCGCCGACGACCTGCGGGCGACCGTCCGGGCCCACGTGGGCTTCTCGCTGCCGCAGGCCGAGGTGGTCGCCGACCAGCCCGGCGTACGCGACCGCTGGGTCGTCGTCGGTCTCCACGACATCGACGACGACGAGCGCGTGACCACCCGCCGCGTCTGGCTGCGTGGCATCGAGACGGGGCGCTGGGCGCTGGTGCTGCTGTTCGCCGCCGCGGGGACGGCCTTCGACGCCCAGCTGACCCCCGGCACCGTGCACGAGCTCGATCTCCACTTCTTCCCCGGCGTCGCGCCGATGCGCGCGGCGGTCGGACGGCGCCACGCGGATTCCGCGAAGGCCCCCGCGTGGGTTCCCGACGCGGGCACCGCGGCGCAGGTACGCCGGGCGTACGCGGACGCGCTCGCCCTCGACCCGTGGCTCGGCCTGTGGCCGGTCGCCGTACGCGGCCGCCTCGGCCGAGTCGACGACGCCTGGGCCGTGACCGACGAGACGGGGCAGAGCCTGCGCGTCGTCGGCCCCGAGAAGGCGCTGTGGGGCGGCCTGGCCCGGACCACCTCCCGGACGGTGTCGATCCTCGGCGAGTGGTCGGCCGAGGGTCTGAACCCGCTGGCGTTCGGCGACGCGGACGTGAGCGACGGAAGGTTGGTGATCCTGTGAACGCCCACGACGCGATCGTCGCGTCGGCGATCGTGGGCACCGCCCGGCACCCGCTCGACGCGGCCGTGCTGCCCGAGCCGTTGCGCCCCCGCACCGGTGCCACCGCACCCGAGGTCGCGCTCGACGCGGCGACGCTCCACCTCGTGGCCGCCCGCGCCTCGGCGGGTGTCGCCACCGGCGAGGTCGTGACGCCCGATCTTCCCGCCGAGACGCGGCCGCTGCCGCCGCGGGGCTGGGTGTCGGCGTTCCGCCAGGCGCTGGGCGCCAACCGCCACGAGGTCGTCGGCGAGGCGCTCGGATCGCTCGCGGAGCATGGCATGCGCGTCCCGGTTGAGATCGTCCCCGAGCTGCTCGACCTGACCCTGCGCCACCGCAGTCTCCACGATCCGGCAGGCGCGGTCCTCGGCGAGGCCGGCGCCTGGTTGCGTGCCCAGCGCGAGGTGTGGTCGGCCACCGACGACGGCGTGACCCACGGCGGGGACGAGGTGTGGGAGCTCGGCACTCTCGCACGTCGCGCCGCCTGGCTCGAGTGTCGCCGCGCCGACGACCCGGCCGCGGCCCGCGCCGCGCTGGAGGCGGTGTGGCCCAAGGAGAACGCCGAGGGCCGCGTACGCCTCCTGCGCGCCCTGCGCACCGGGCTGGGACCCGACGACTTCCCCTTCCTCGAGGCCTGCCTCGACGACCGCAGCAAGGTCGTCTCGGAGACCGCCCGCGAGCTGCAGGCGCTGCGTACCGACAGCCCGCTGGCAGGTCGCACGGCCGTACGCGTCGCCGCCGCGGCGAAGCGCGGCATGCTGCGGCGCCTGTCGATCGACCCGCGGCTGGTCGAGGTCGACGCCCGCGACGGTGGCCCCGCCGATCCGAAGCCCTCGGCCGTGCTGGCCTGGCTGGCGGGGACGTTACCCCTGTCGCTGTGGCCCGCCCTCGTCGGCAAGTCCGCGGTCGAGCTGGTGGGACGCGACGTCCATGACGGGCTCACGCTCGACGAGGGCCTGGCCCGGGTCGCGCTGCGCGAGGGGGACGGCGACGTCGCCGCCGCGCTGCTGGGCCGCGACCTCGGCACCCTGACGCCGCGCCTGCTGGCCGTCGCGTCGCCCGAGGCCCAGGCTGGCCACCTGCGCTCGCTGCTGAAGAAGGACCCCGACTCCGTGCCCGAGCTGCTGGTCGCGCTCGACCGGTGGCCCGACGGCATCCTCGAGCCGCTCCTCGACTGGCTTTCGCGTACGACCCAGGGACGCCAGCGCGAGGTCGTGGTCGCCGCAGCCACGCGCGTCGACCCGCACGGGCGCGTCGACGTCGCCGGCCGCCTGCGTGACCTGGGGCGCGAGGTCCCGGCCCTGCGCAACGCGACCAGCACGTCGGCGATGACGCTCGACCTGCGCCGCGCCCTCACCATCGCCCAACCCACCGATCCAGACCCCGCCGATGTCGACCAGGCTAGGAGCCGCCCATGACCAACAAGCCCGAGGAACTCCTCCGCCCGCACGCCGAACAGCTCTTCGCCGCCGAGCTCGCCCACCTCGCCGAGGTCGACGACCGGCCCCGCCCCACGAGCTGGAAGCTCTCGCCGTGGGCGGTGGTGACCTACCTGATGGGCGGCACGCTCGACGACGGCTTCGAGGTCCAGCCGAAGTACGTCGGCAACCGCCGCCTCATGGAGGTCGCGGTCGCCACGCTCGCCACCGACCGGGCCCTGCTGCTGCTGGGTGTGCCCGGCACCGCGAAGTCGTGGGTCTCGGAACACCTGGCCGCCGCGGTCTCGGGCGACTCGACGCTGCTGGTCCAAGGCACCGCGGGAACGGCGGAGGAGGCCGTGCGCTACGGGTGGAACTACGCCCGCCTGCTCGCCGAGGGCCCGACGAAGGCCGCGCTCGTCCCCTCGCCGATCATGACCGGCATGGCCGAGGGCCGCATCACCCGCGTCGAGGAGCTCACCCGTATCCCCTCCGACGTGCAGGACGGCCTCATCACCGTCTTGTCGGAGAAGACGCTGCCCGTGCCCGAGCTCAACACCGAGGTTCAGGCGACCCGCGGCTTCAACCTCATCGCCACCGCCAACGACCGCGACCGCGGCGTCAACGACCTCTCCTCGGCCCTGCGCCGCCGCTTCAACACCGTCGTCCTGCCGCTGCCCGCCACCGAGGACGACGAGGTCTCGATCGTCGCCCGGCGTGTGGCCGACCTGGGACGCGCGCTCGAGCTGCCCGAGGTGCCCGACGCGATCGCCGAGATCCGCCGCGTCGTCACGGTCTTCCGCGAGCTGCGCGGCGGCGTGACCGTCGACGGCAAGACGTCTCTGAAGGTGCCGTCGGGCACGCTGTCGACCGCCGAGGCCATCTCGGTGATCACCAACGGCATGGCGCTCGCCACCCACTTCGGCGACGGCACGCTGAGGGCCTCCGACGTGGCCGCGGGCATCATCGGCTCGGTCATCAAGGACCCCGTCACCGACGCCGTCGCGTGGAAGGAATACCTCGAGACCGTCGTGAAGGAGCGCGACGGCTGGAAGGACTTCTACCGGGCCGCCCGCGAGGTGCGGTGAACGATCCCATGACCGAGCCGAGCGTGGACACGCACGCCGAGGACCCGGCTGCCGGGGAGGTGGCCGTGGTCCCGCCGGTGCGCGTCCTCGGCGTACGCCACCACGGGCCGGGATCCGCCCGCGCGGTCGCGGCTGCGCTGGCCGCGTACGACCCGCAGGTCGTGTTGATCGAGGGCCCGCCGGAGGCCGACGCGCTCGTGGGGTACGCGACCTCGCCGGACCTCCAGCCGCCGGTGGCGCTGCTGGCGTACGCGACCGACGAGCCGTCGCGTGCGTCGTTGTGGCCGCTGGCCTCATTCTCGCCCGAGTGGCAGGCCATCCGCTGGGCGGTGGCCCACCACCGCCCGGTGCGGTTCATGGACCTGCCCGCTGCGACGGTGTTGGCCGACGACCCCCGTCCCGCGGGCGAGGTGGACGCCCCCCAGCCGGGCGAGGTGGACGAACCCGATCCGAGCGGGACCGAGGAGACGGAGCCGAGCGAAGAGTGGCCCGACCCCGCCGACCAGGTCCGCGACGACCCGATCGCGCTGCTGGCCCACGCGGCGGGCCACGACGACCCCGAGCGATGGTGGGAGGACGTCATCGAGCACCGCTTCGAGGGCGACCCGTTCGACGCGGTCGCGGAGGCGATGTCGGTGCTGCGCGAGGACCCGGACGGGCCCGAGGGGCTCCGCCGCCGGCGCTCCGAGGCCGAGGAGCTGCGGGAGGCGCGGCGCGAGGCCCACATGCGCAAGGTGCTGCGGGCCGCCACGAAGGAGTTCGAGCGGGTGGCCGTGGTCTGCGGTGCGTGGCACGTGCCCGCGCTCACGGGCAAGCTGCCGCCCGCGACGGCCGACAACAAGACGCTGCGCGGCCTGCCGAAGCGCAAGGTGACGATGACTTGGGTGCCGTGGACGCACTCGAGGCTGGCGTACCGCTCAGGCTACGGCGCGGGCATCGACTCGCCCGGCTGGTACTTCCACCTGTTCACCGAGTCCGACCAGACGCTCGTGCGCTGGCTGACGGGCGTGGCGCGCGTGCTGCGCAAGCACGACCTGCCGGTGTCGTCTGCACACGTCATCGAGGCCGTACGCCTGGCCGAGACCTTGGCCGTGATCCGCGGCCGGCCGCTGCCCGGTCTCGATGAAGTGATGGAGGCGACGCTGGCCGTGATGTGCGACGGCAACCGGCTGGCGCTCGACCTCGTCACCCGAGACGCGGTGGTGGGCGAGCGGCTCGGCACCGTGCCCGACACGGCGCCGTCGATGCCACTGGAGGCCGACCTGCGCGCCCGCGCGCGGACGCTGCGGCTGAAGCTCGACCCCGAGCCGAAGGAGCTCGTCCTCGACCTCCGCAAGGACAACGACCGGGAGAGGTCGCGGCTGCTGCAGCGGTTGCGGATCGTCGGCGTCCCGTGGGGCGAGGAGCACGAGACCACCGGCACGGGCACGTTCAAGGAGGCCTGGGAGATCGCGTGGGACCCCGTCTACGCCGTCAACGTCATCGAGGCATCGCTGTGGGGCACGACGGTCGCCGACGCCGCCGCCGCGAGGCTCGTCGACCGGGCGACGTCTCTGCCGTCCGTCACGGCCGCGGTCGAGTCGGCGTTGCGGGCCGACCTGTCCGGCGCGCTGCCCACGCTGCTGACCGCGCTCGACCACCACGCCGCCCAGGACAACGACGTCAGCCAGCTGCTGCAGGCATTCGGACCGTTGGTGCGGGCGCGGCGCTACGGCGACGTGCGCGGCACAGACACCGGGTCGCTGACCGAGGTGGCGGTGGCGCTGCTGGCCCGCATCTGTGCCGGCCTGCCCGCGGCCGCCGGTGGTCTCGGCGGCGAGGCGGCCGCCGAGCTGATCGGCCACGTCGAGGCGGCCCACGAGGTGATGGCGCTGCTCGAGGACCCCGACGCCGAGGCGGCCTGGCTGGCCACGCTGCGCGAGATCATCGACCGCGGCGACGTCACGGGCCTGCTTGCCGGTCGGCTCGTGCGGCTGCTGCTGGACGCCGACGCGCTCGTCGTCGACGGGTCGTCCCACGACGAAGCCGAGCGGCGCCTGTCGCGAGCCCTGTCGCACGGCACGACCGCCCCCGAGAAGGCGGCATGGGTCGAGGGCTTCCTGTCCGGATCGGCGCTGCTGCTCGTCCACTCGGTCGAGCTGCTGTCGATCCTCGACGAGTGGCTGGGCGAGCTCGACGAGGGCGACTTCGTGTCGGTGGTGCCGATGCTGCGGCGTACGTTCGGCGCATACGCCCTGACCGAGCGGCGCGCGATCGCCGACCGCGTACGCCGCCTCGAGCCCGTCGCACCGGCCGAGGCCGCCACCGACGTGACCTTCGACCCCGAGCTCGCCGCCGGCGTGCTGGCGACCGTGCGGGCCCTGATGGGAGGCGACCATGAGTGACGACCTCGCACCCGACCGAGGCGACCTCGATGACGCCCTGGACGTGCCCGCGGAGAGCGGCGAGATCGACCGCGCGCGTCGTTGGCGGCTAGTGCTGGGAGCCGACGACTCGTCGGGCACCAACAGGCTCTCCGCGGAGCCGGACCGCCGCATGGACGCCGCGCTCGCCAGGTTGTACGACGGCGAGAAGGCGGGCGGCGTGCGCGGCGCCGGGCTGGGGGGTTCGGCACCGAGCGTGACGCGCTGGCTGGGCGACATCCGCACCTACTTCCCGAACACCGTGGTCCAGGTGATGCAGCGCGACGCCGTTGAGCGGCTGAACATGAAGCGGCTGCTGCTGGAGCCCGAGCTGATGGAGGCCGTCGAGCCCGATGTCCACCTCGTGTCGACGCTGGTCGAGCTGGGCTCGGTCATGCCGGAGACCTCGCGGGCGACCGCGCGTACCGTCGTCGCGAAGGTCGTCGAGGAGATCGAGAAGCGGATCGCCGAGAAGACGAAGACCGCGGTGAAGGGGGCGCTGAACCGCGCCGCCCGCACCCATCGGCCGCGCTTGCGCGACATCGACTGGAATCGCACCATCGCGAAGAACCTGAAGAACTACCTGCCGGAGCACCGGACCGTCGTGCCCGAGCGGCTGGTGGGGTACGCCCGCGCCGGCATGGGCGTGCAGCGCGACATCGTGCTGGCGATCGACCAGTCGGGGTCGATGGCGGAGTCGGTGGTCTACTCGTCGATCTTCGGCGCGGTGCTGGCGTCGATGCAGTCGTTGAAGACGTCGATCGTCGTGTTCGACACGGCTGTCGTCGACCTCACCGACCGGCTCGACGACCCGGTGGAGGTGCTCTTCGGCACCCAGCTCGGCGGGGGCACCGACATCAACCGCGCCATCGCGTACTGCCAGAGCCTGATCACCAACCCCACGCAGTCGATCTTCGTGCTGATCTCCGACCTGTACGAGGGCGGCATCCGCGACGAGATGCTGGCGCGGATGCGGTCGATGAAGGAGGCCGGCGTCCAGGTCGTGGCCCTGCTCGCGCTCAGCGACTCCGGTGCGCCGTCGTACGACCGCAACCTCGCCGCCGACCTCGTCGACCTGGACATCCCGGCGTTCGCCTGCACGCCCGACCAGTTCCCCGACCTGCTCGCCGCTGCGATCGGCGGCGACGACCTGCTGGCGTGGTCGCAGCAGGAGGCCGACCGGGCCGCCGCGGAGGGCTGACCCTCAGAAGCGGATCGAGATCTTCAGCGAGTCCTCGGTGACGGGCTGGGTGAGCTCGCTGTGGTCGACGTACGCGCGCCAGCACATCGACTGGAACGGCAGCAGCAGCGGCTCGGGCGCGCGGGCCGAGGCGTCGTAGATCTCGGCCACGTCGTGGAACAACGCCTCGCGGTCGGCGGGGTCGGCCTCGGCGACCGCGGGACGGTTGTCGACCATGGCGAGCAGGCCGCGGCGGTCGATCGGGATCCAATTGCGGAACGCCTGCTGCTCGATGTCGGGGAAGTAGGGCGACTCCTCCAGCGCGGCGATGGTCTCGTCGCCGTAGGAACCGCGCATCGCGGTCGGATCGACCTGCTGCATGCGGCGGGCGAGGCGCTTGACCCAGGGCACCGTGTCGTCGCGGCTGTCGAACACCACGGCGAGGTGGCCGCCGGGCCGCAGCACCCGCGCGAACTCGGCGAGGGCGAGGCCCGGTGCGAACCGCGTCAGCGACTCGTGCACGGTGACGACGTCGAAGCGGCAGCTGTCGTACGGCAGCGCCTCGGCCTTCGCTACCAACGGGTGGGCGCTCGGCAGGCGCGTGTGGAGGCGGCGTACGCGGCGGTGGTCCTCGTCGACGCAGTGGACGGTGTGGCCAGCGTCCACGAGCATGGCTGCCAGGCCGCCCCGGCCCGTGCCGACGTCGAGCACGCGGCGATTCTCGTCTCCGACCATCCACGCGACGGCCTGCGGCGGGTAGGCGGTGCGTCGGGAGGTCATGGGGCAAACTCTAGGTCGTGAATGACCCACTCGCCGATCTTGGCCGCGTCGAGGGCGTGCCGTCCGCCGTGACCGCGGCCGTCGATGCCGCCGAAGCCGTCCTGCGTGACCGGGGGCTACGGCAGATCCCCGCAGAGACCTCCGCGCGTGCCCTGCTGGCCGGGGCGAAGGCCTCGGCGGGCATGGAGGGCGATCAGTGGCTGCCCGGTGCGGTGCGGCTGTCGACCGAGCTGATCGACCTCGCCGCAGGAATCCGGCGCACGCCGGCCCAGGTGCTGGCACGCGCCCACGTGCTGCTGGCGCGCGATGTCGTCGGGGAGGATGCCCTCGGACGCACGACGACGGCCGACACCGCACGGCTCAACGGGCTGTTGGACATGTTGACCTTGCCGACGGAGGCGTCCCCGGTGGTCGTGGCGGCGATCGCGCACGGCGAGATCGCCACGATGGCGCCGTTCGGCGGCGGTGACGGCGTGTTGGCGCGGGCGGTGGAGCACATGGTGCTGGTCGAGGGCCGCATCGACCCGCGCGCGGCGCTGGTGCCTGAGGAGGGCCATGCCGCGGCGGGAGGGGCGTACGCTGAAGTCCTGCAGCGCTACGCGACGGGCCACCTCGCTGGCGTACGCGACTGGATCGTTCAGTGCGCCCGCGCCCTGACCTTCGGGGCGGAGTCCTCTCCGCTCGGGGCCGCGCGGCGCTTCAGGAAGGATGGACGTGTCTGACTGGGCCCAGCCCTTCGTCGACGCCGGATGGACGTTCGACGACCGCACCGAGACCGTCACCTCGCCGGGGGAGTGGCAGATCGGGCTTGACGTCGTGATCGACGCCAAGGGTCGTTGGCACGTGCGGATGGTCACCCACGACTCGGCGGGGGGACACCGCCGCCAATACGGGTTCAAGAAGTTTCACCTCCTCGCCGAGGACCGCGCCGCCTATCAGGCGTTCGTCGACCTGCTCATCGGGCACGGCGGTTCGATGACGAAGCGTTCGCGCGCCCAGCTGGTCCGTGGCGTCGCGGCCCAGGTCAACGCCGCGGGCGGTCAGATGGTGTGGTTCAAGTCGCCCGACAAGAAGGTCGTCCTCTAGGTTTGTCCGGTTGACGGTGGTCGGGAAAGGTGCGGACATGCCGCGGCTCCCGTCGCCGCGAGGACGTCGGGAGCCGTGACCCACCTCAGGGTCAGGTGACCAAGCGTGCACAGCGTTCAAACGTCGGCCGGGGCAAGCCCTCGGCTCGACAACCTTTGGGACGGTTGTGGTCGCCGCGTGGGTACCTGATTGTGGTGGAAGGATCCTTGCATCAGTTGTAGCACCCTTTCCCCCAGTCGGGAAGGGGTTCACCTGCGATCTTCTCCACAGGTGGAAGTGCTTGCGCCAAGAGTTGTCCACAGTCTGTGTGGGAGTGACCGATCGGGCGAGTGCGCGGACCAGTGTCGGGTCATGGACGCCACCCCTGATGCCCGCGTGCTGGTCCTGACCGACGACGCCGCCCTCGCCGAGACGACGCTCGCGGCCGCCGCCGCCGTCGACGTGCCCGCCGTCCACGAGCGCGACGTGGGGCTGCTGGCGCGCTCGTGGCGGGCCGTGGTCGTGGGCGTCGACGTGGCCGCGGCGGCGGCCCGTCACGGTCCGGGCGAGCCGGGCACCCTCCACGTGGTCGGGCGGCCCGGTGACGAGGAACAGCTGTGCGGCTGGTCGTCCGCGCTCGGCGCGGTGGCAACGGTCCTGCCCGACGGAGTACGCGGGCTGAGTGCGTCGCTGGCTGGCGCGACGCGCGGGCGGGCCACCGTCATCGGGGTCGTGGCCGGCGTCGGTGGCGCGGGCGCGTCCACGCTCGCGGTGGCGCTCGCCGATCTCGCGGTGCGTCGGGGGCGGCGTACGTTGCTGGTCGACCTGGACGCGCGGGGTGGCGGCCTCGATCTCGCACTGGGGTTGGAGCGCACGCCGGGCTGGCGCTGGTCGGGGCTCGCCGCGGCACGCGGTTTCGTCGGTGACCTCGGCACGAACCTGCCCCGGAGCGACGGTCTGGAGGTCCTGGCGTGGGACCGCGACCCCGGGGCCGAGCCGCCGGGCGAAGCGGCTGTCGCCACCGTCGTCAGGTCGGCCGCCCGCACCCACGAGGTCGTCGTGGTCGACCTTTCACGCGGTGACGCGGGGCTGGGTGGGCGCGTCGATCTGTGTGACGGGACGCTGCTCGTGACGCCGGCGAGCGTGCGCGGGCTGGCGGGAGGGCGGCGGGTGGTGGCCGGCATCGATCCCGTGGCCCCGCTGGCCCTCGTCGCACGCGCCGGGGCGCTCAGTGGTTCGGAGGTCGCGCGGGGGCTCGGCATCCCGCTGCTGGGGGACCTGCCCGACGACCGCGCGCTGCCGGGGGCCGCCGACCGGGGTGAGCCCGCCTCGCGTGCCGGTGGCCGCCGTTTCCGGCGCGCGCTGGAGTCGTTGGCCGACCGCGTCTTGGGGGAGGGCTGATGCAGGTCGCCGACATGGAGCGCCTGCGCCTGCGGCTGGCCGAGCTGGGGCATGCGCCCACGCCGTCCGACGTGGCGGCGGCAATGAGGTCCCTCGGCCAGCACGTCGACGACCGCGTGCTCGTGGATGTCGTCGAACGGTTGCGCCGAGAGTCGACCGGGGCTGGGCTGCTGGAACCACTGCTGCGCCAGCCTGGGGTGACCGATGTGCTCGTCAACGGGCCTGACCGAGTGTTCGTCGACCGCGGCCACGGCCTCGAACCAGCGGGCGTCACGTTCGCGTCCGACGAGGACGTCCGACGGCTCGCGGTGCGGCTGGCGACCTCGATCGGGCGCCGTCTCGATGACGGCTCGCCCTACGTGGACGCGCGGCTGGCCGACGGTACGCGCCTCCACGCGATCCTCGCACCGCTCGCCGATCCCGGCACCTGCCTGTCGCTGCGCGTGCCCGCGGGACGCCGCTTCTCGCTCGAGCAGTGGGTCGCGAGCGGCTCGGTGCCGCCGGCCGGGGCCGAGGTGCTGGAGGCGATGGTCGCCGCGCGCGTGGCGTTCTTGGTCGCCGGCGGCACAGGCTCGGGGAAGACGACCCTGCTCGCCTCGATGCTGGCCCGCGTCCCCCACGACGAGCGGTTGCTGGTGGTGGAGGACTCCCGCGAGCTCGACCCCGACCACCCCCACTGCGTGCGGCTCGAGTCGCGCGCCGCCAACGCCGAGGGGGCCGGCGCGGTGCCGCTGTCGCTGCTGGTCAAGCAGGCGTTGCGCATGCGTCCCGATCGTGTCGTGGTCGGGGAGGTGCGCGGGGCGGAGGTCTGCGACCTGCTCCAGGCGTTGAACACCGGCCACGAGGGCGGTTGCGGCACCATCCACGCCAACTCCGCCGCCGACGTGCCCGCCCGGCTGGAGGCGCTGGCGGCGCTCGGCGGCATGTCGAGGGAGGCGCTCCACCTGCAGGCGGGGGCCGCGCTCGACGCCGTCGTCCACGTGCGGCGTGAGCCCCGTTCGGGCGTACGCCGGGTCACGGGCATCCACGTCGTCGACCGCGGTCCCGACGGGCTGACGGTGACACCGGCGCTGGAGTTCTTCAACGGCCGCGTACGCCGGGGGCCCGGCGGTGACGTGCTCGAGCGGTGGTGGTCGCGGTGAGCGTCGTGGCGGGTGGGTTGGCCGGGCTCGCGACGTGGCTGCTGGTCGCTCCGCGCCGCGGTGAGGAGCGCGTCCGCCGGGAGCGCCACCTGTCCGCCACCCCTTTCGTGGTGGTCGGTGCGGTGGTGGCCGTGCTGGTGGTGGGACAGGTGCTCGGCGGCCGCGCGGGTGCGGTGTCGGCCACCGTGGCGGTCGTCGCCGCAGGCGTCGGCACGGTCGCGCGCGGGGCGTGGCGCGGCAGGCGACGTGACCGGCTCGCCGACGACATCGCCCGGGCCTGCTCGGCGCTGGCCCAGGAGCTGTCGGTGGGACGCGTACCCGCCACGGCGCTGTCGACGGCGGCCCGCGACTTCGCCGTCCTGCGCCCCGCCGCCTCGGCGGCCGCGGTGGGCGGCGACGTGGCCGTGGTGTGGGGCGAGGCGGCGCGTACGCCGGGTGGTGAGGGGCTGGGGCGCCTGGCACGTGCCTGGACGCTGGCGGAGACCACAGGGGCGCCGCTGGCGGAGACTCTCGACTCGGTCGCCGAGCGGCTGCGGGCCGACCGCGAGGTCGCAGCGGTGGTGGCCGCCGAGCTGGCCACGGCCCGCCTGACGGGGCGGCTGCTGTCGGCGCTGCCGCTGGCCGGGCTGGCGGTGGGCTATGGGATCGGCGGTGACCCGGTGGCATTCCTGCTCGGCACGTTCTTCGGTCATGCGTGCCTGGTGGGTGGTGCGGCCCTGGCGATGGTCGGGTTGTGGTGGACCGAACGGATGGGTCGGTGACCGGCCCGGAACGGGGGAGGCAATGATCTCGGGGGTGCTGGCCTCACTCGCGGTGTGGTGGGCGGTGGGCCCACCGGGCCGGACCGTGCCGGTCCGTGCGCCCGTCCTTAGCGCAGCGGGCGACGCGGCCCTGGCCCCGCGCACGCGGGTTGTGCTCGGTGGTGGGTCCGCGCTCGCAGCGGCGTCGGTGGTGCCACTGCCGTGGTGGGGGCGGCTCGCAGCAGCCCTTGTCGTCGGCGTCTGCGTGACGTTCGGGCTGGGCCTGATCCGGCCGGACCGCACCGGGGGTGAGGCCGAACGAAGGGAAAACCTGCCGGAGGCCCTGACCCTGCTGGCGTGCGGTGTCGAGGCGGGCCTGCCGCTGGGCAGCGTCGTGCATGCGGTCGGCCCGTCGCTACCGGGTGTGGTGGGCGACGACCTGGCGCGGGTCGCGTCCGCCCTGGATCTGGGGCTGTCGGAGCGGGCCGCGTGGGGGCTGCTCGTGGAGTCAGAGGCATGGCGCCGTACTGCGGCCGACATCGGGCGCGTCGCCGCGTCGGGGGCGGCGGTGGCGCCGATGCTGCGACGGCACGAGGAGCAGGCTCTGCGCGCCGCCCACGACGCGCGACTGGCCCGGGCACGCACCACGGGCGTACGCAGCGTCTTCCCGCTCATGGTGTGTTTCCTGCCGGCATTCGTCCTGGTCGGCGTGGTCCCGGCCATCGGTGGCGTCGTCGTCCGCTTCTTCGGATGACTGTCCACAGGCTGCACGGGGTGTGCGGGGGAGGACGGTCCACAGGTCGTGGGCAGCCGTGCCGTTTCGCGGGGGTCGAGACCCAGTGTGAGGGACGTGGCGACAATGCCACACCGACAGAGAGGACGAGAGATGGCGGAGATGGTGGAGCCGACCGGTGCCGAGCCGGCCGAGGTCGTGCGCGACGAGCGGGGCATGACGACGGCGGAGTACGCGGTGGGCATCGTGGCGGCCTGCACGCTGGCGGGCGTGCTGATCACCGTGGTGAGCATGCCGGAGTTCCGACAGCTGATGTGGGAACTGGTCTCGGCCGTGCTGCGCCACTTCATCAAGGTCGGCTGAGCCGGCGGGGGATGACGGGGCCGCGGGCGACAGGGGTGCCGCCCGCGGCCCACACGTCGGGAGGAGGAAGAGTGCACGAGCGGGGGATGGTCACCGCCGAGCTGGCGTTGGGGCTGGTGGCGCTGGTGGTCGCGCTGACGGCTGCGTTCGGTCTGGTCGGCGTCGCGCTGGTCCAGGGGCAGTGCTGGGACACGGCCTCGGAGGTCGCGCGTCAGGTGGCTCGGGGCGACGACGAGGCCGCCCGCCGCGCTCGGCGGGACGCCCCCAGGGGTGCCGACGTCGACGTCGACCGGCGTGGGAACGTCGTCGTGGTGGAGGTCGAGGCGCCGGCCAGACCGTTCGGTGAGCGTGGCCCGACGGTGCGGCTGCGGGCCTCGGCCCAGGTCGTGACCGAGCCGGGGGTGCGATGAGGGACGAGCGTGGGTCGGTCACCCCGCTGGTCGCCGTTACCGCCGTCCTCCTGCTGGCTGCGGGTGCGCTGGTGTCTTTGGCGGTCGCGTACGCCGCGGCCCAGCACCGGGTCCGGGGAGTGGCCGACCTGGCCGCGGTGGCGGGGGCCGAGGCGTACGGACGCGGCACGGCGTGCGAGGTGGCCGCGCGGTCGGCGCGGGCGAACGGAGCGCGGGTGAAGACGTGTCGGGCCGTCGGTGACTGGGCCGAGCACGTGGTCACCGTCGACGTCGCGGTCGCGGTCGGTGCAAGGTTCCCCGGGTTGCCGACCGAGGTGTCTGCGGTCGCCCGGGCGGGGCGGCTGGAGTGAGGTCAGCCGAGCAGCAGGTTAGCCAGCCGCAGCGCACCGGCCTTGTCGAGGGCCTGGTTGCCGTTGCCACACTTGGGCGAGATCACACAGCTTGGGCAGCCCGACGCGCACGGGCAGCGTTCGAGGCGGTCGCCGGCGGCCGACAGCCACGCGTACGCAACGTCGAACCCCGCTTCGACGACACCTGTCCCGCCGGGCAGACCCTCGTGGACGAAGATGGTCAGCTGGCCGGTGTCGGGGTGGAGTGCGGTGGACAGGCCGCCGACGTCCCAGCGGTCGCTCGGCACGAACGCGGCGAGCAGCCCGATGAGGGTGTGCTCGAGCGCGTGGGCGGCCGCGCCGAGCTGGACGTGGCTGAACCCCAGCCCCGCCAGCGCCGGCTCGGGCAGCGTCCACCAGATCGCATGGGTCGTCATGCGGTGCTCCGCCATCGCCAGCGGCGTCTCGTCCCAGACGTCGCCGGTGCGGGCGTCGCGGCGCAGATATCCGGTGACCTGGATGGTCAGCGTCACGTCGCCGAACCGCAGGTGGCCCGCCCCGCACGGCTCGTCGCGGCGTACGCCGATGACCGACACGTCCATGACGTCCTGGGCCTGGGTCGTGTAGCCGGGGTCGTCGCGGCGGACGAAGGCGACGTTCTCGGAGCGGTCGAGCTCGTCGACGACGAACACGTCGCCGGCGTGGACGTAGACCGCCTCGGGGTGGACGGTCCGGTCGGCCGCGGCGGGGTCGACGGTGCCGACGACGCCGCCGGTGTCACGGTCGACGATCTCGAGGGCCTTCCCGCCGATCGAGCGCAGGTCGATGGCGTCGACGGCGCGGTCGGGACGCGTCCAGAACCAGCCGTGGAGCCGTTTGCGCAGCACGCCGCTGTCGGCGAGCTGGTCGAGCAGCGGCACCGTCTGGGGGCCGAACCACTGCTCGTCGTCGGCGGTGCAGGGGATCTCCTGGGCCGCGGCGGCGAGGTGGCGGGCGACCACCAGCCGGTTGTGGGGGTTGATGACGCTGCGCTCGACAGGCGCGGCGACGATCTGGTCGGGGTGGTCGAACAGCCATGTGTCGAGCGGGTCGTCGCGGCCGACGAGCACCGCGACGGCGTCCTCGCCGCTGCGTCCCGCCCGGCCGACGCGCTGCCACAGCGCCGACAGCGTGCCCGGATAGCCCGACACGACGACGGCGTCCATACCGGCGATGTCGACGCCGAGCTCGAGCGCGTTGGTGGTCGCGACGCCCGTGAGCTCGCCGGACTGGAGCCCCGCCTCGGTCGCCCGCCTCTCCGACGGCAGGTAGCCTCCGCGATAGGACGCGATCGTCGACCCCATCTCCTCGCGGGCCCGGCGGGCGACGACCTCGACCATGTGGCGCGACGCCACGAACGCCAGCGTCTGGCGCCCCTCGCCCACGAAGCGGGTGAGCAGGTCGGCGGTCACGGTGTCGTGATGGCCCTCGGCCTTCCACAGCGCCAGGTCGAGGGCGCCGTGCGGCGACGCGTCCTCGTCGACGAGCTCGACGGCGTCCTCGTCGAGGCCGACCAGGGCCGCCATGGCCTCGCGCGGGTTGGCCGTGGTCGCCGACGCGCACACGAAGACCGGGTCGGAGCCGTACGCCCGGCACAGCCGCCGCAGCCGGCGTACCACCTGGGCGGTGTGGCTGCCGAACACGCCCCGGTAGCGGTGGGC
This sequence comes from Mariniluteicoccus endophyticus, assembly GCF_054780035.1. Taxonomy (NCBI): domain Bacteria; kingdom Bacillati; phylum Actinomycetota; class Actinomycetes; order Propionibacteriales; family Propionibacteriaceae; genus Mariniluteicoccus; species Mariniluteicoccus endophyticus. Next base: position 161,241 of record NZ_BAAGXC010000038.1, read on the forward strand.
CTCATCGATCACCACGTAGCGCAACGACCGCAGCAGACCGCCCCACCGCTCGTGGTTCGGCAGGATCGAGCGGTGGAGCATGTCGGGGTTGGTCAGCACATAGGCAGCGTGGTCGCGGGCCCACGCCCGCTCCGCCGTGTCGGAGTCGCCGTCGACCGTCGTCACCCGCCACGTGTCGAGGCCCAGGTCGCGGCACGACCTCAGCTGGTCGTGCGCGAGCGCCTTCGTCGGCGCGAGATAGAGCGCCGTGTGGGGGCGGGCGAGAAACTGGCGTACGCGTGCCGCCGCCGTGCCGCCGGTCTCGGGGACCGGCGGAGGAGCCACGGGCTCGCCACCCCAGGTCGCCGCGAGCACCGGCAGCAGATAGGCCAGCGACTTGCCGCTCGCCGTGCCCGTCGACAGCGCGACGTGGCGCCCGGCCCGCGCGGCGTCCACGGCCCGACGCTGGTGGGTCCACAGGCGTTCGATGCCCTGACGGGCCAGCGCCTCGGTGACGGGCGGAGGCACCCAGCCGGGCAGCGGCTCGGTCCGCCCGGCCGACGCGGGGCGGCGATGGTGGTGGCGCAGCGCGGGGTCGTCGGACATCCAGGCGGGCAGCGGCACCTGACCAGAGTGCCACGGGCCCCCGACAGGAGCAGCCTCCTGCCGTGAGAGGAGCCCCGAACGCCTTGGGCGGCGGCCCTACGATGGGTGAAGCCGACCACAGGAGTCCCCATGTCCCGCGCCCGTCACCTGCCCGCCGCGCTCGCTCTGGCCTGCGCGCTGACGATGACCGGCTGCGCCGACGAGACCGGGGGATCCGCCGACGCACCCGCGCCCACGGCCGGCTCGGCCGGATCGGTCCAGCACAAGAACCCCGACGACGCCGTCCAGGCGTTCCTCCGCGCGCTCGGCCACCAGGACAGCGAGACGGCCTGCCGGGTCATGGCGGCCGGCGGCCAGGTCATCGAGAGCGAGCCCGACGCTTTCGAGATGTGCCGCCACGCAATGAGCCAGGCGGCCGCGGCCGCCAGCCAGCAGTTCGGCGACGAGCTGAAGCAGGCCACGGTCAGGGGCGCGAACGTCAACGGGGACAACGCAGACCTGTCCACCGCCACCACGACCCCGGCGGCGGCCAGCGCGATGGTGCAGGGCATGACGGCCGTACGCCTCGGCGGTGCCTGGTATGTGACTGCGCCCCAGTGACCTGACGGTCGACCGGGGCGCAGTTTTCGGCGGGGGAGCGGGCGTCAGCCGCGCGCCCCGTGCGCCGAGCTCCAAGTGATCCGCCCGCGCTGGAAACTCTGGTCGCACTCGAGGGCGCCCGGACGGTTAGCGCAACGCTCGGGACCCGTGGGATAGCCCAGCCTGCCGTTCTCCCAGCCGGCGGAGCCCCAGTAGGCGCAGATCGCCCCCTGCACGCCCCAGCTCCCCGAGGCGGGCGACCAGTAGAGGTGGCCCGACTCCCGCTGGAAGCGCTGGTAGCAGCCGCCGTCGCGGATCCCGCAGATCTCGTCGGTGACGGGGTAGCCGATGGTGCTGTTCTCCCAGCCCATCGCCCCGTACCGGTCCTGGATCAGCCCGCGTGTGAAGTGGGCTCCGGTGGCGGGCGACCAGTAGATGTGGCCGTTCGCGTGCTGGAACCGCTGCACGCAGCCGCCGTCGCGCAACCCGCAGATCTCGTCGGTGACGGGGTAGCCGAAGTCGCCGTTCTCCCAGCCCATCGACGCGTACTTCTGGTAGATCGCACCCAGCACGGAGTGTGCCCCGGTGCCTGCGGACCAGTAGATGTGGTCGTCGAACTGGAAGCGCTGGTAGCAGCCGTTGTCGCGCAGGCCGCAGACCTCGTCGGTCACCGGGTAGCCCAGCTTGCCGTTCTCCCAGCCGGTCAGGGCGTACTTGTCGCGGATGAGGCCACGCACCCAGTGGGCGCCGGTCGCCGGCGAGTGGAGGATCGTGACGTTCTGGAACGTCTGCGACGTGCCACCGTCCCGGATGGCCAGCGGCGGATTCGTCGGCAGGCCCATCCGTCGCTCACCACCGGAGCGCAGGAACTTGTCGAGGACGGCCCCGCTCACGGGCTGGGCGCCGGTGGCCGGTGACCAGTAGACGCGGCCGTGCTCGAAGTTCTGGGCGCGGGAACCGGGTACGCCGGCGGCGTACTCGCAGCCCGTCGACCGGCCGAGCTCCGGGTGCCGGGCCGCGTACTCGCCGATGAGGCCGTACGGCTGGCAGTCCATCTGCACGAACGGCTGGATGCGGACGTAGTCGTACAGGTCGTGGCGGTCCCGGAACGGCAACGTGTCGTCGATCCACGGCGCCCAGCCGCCGTCGACAGGCGCGGTGACGTTGATGACGAACTGCCACATGTGGTCGTGCATGGCGCTGAGGAACCGCTCCTGGGTGATGCCCAGCGTCTGAGCGGTGATCTCCGACCCGTACGGGCCGGTCTGCAGCTTCCCGTCGAAGTAGTACCGCAGCGCGTGGCCGTCCCACTCGACACCCCACGTGTGCCACTCGCCCGGGATCCACTGGTGGGTCTCCACGCCGTTGGTGTGGTATTTGCCGCCGTCACAGGTGATGTGGCTGAACGTCTTGCTGTAGTTGGTCGCCCACACCTCCATGATGTCCATCTCGGCGATGTCGGTCGTCGTGACGCCGTTGTTGCAGAAGGGCTGGTCGTTGTGCATCCAGCCTGTCGAGGTGATGCCGTGGTGCTCGGGGTCGAGCTTGGCGCGGACCTCGACCCGCGCCGGCATGCCGTAGATGTAGTTCGTGTCCACACGGCCCGTGCTGTAGCGCGTGATCTTCCCGGCCGGGCACACCGCCGTCGTGGCGTTGGCGTCGGTGAGTTTCTCCCGCTCGTCGGCGATGCAGTGACGGCGCGTACGCATGTCAAGCACGCCGTCGTGCACCGACACGCTCTCGGGGCGGTAGAGGGACTTGCGGTTCGCCGGGGTGTCCTGGGTGTAGATGCGCCAGTACTTGGACAGACCCTCGCCGTCGAACTCGTCACCGTTGGCGATAGAACGGTCGGGTCGGGCCGGGAAGGTGTGGAACCACTCGGTCTGTCCCGTCAGGAGCGTGACGGCGGGCTGGGCCGCCACCGCATACATCCGGATCGTCTGGCCCGCGTACGCCGACATGTCCACCGTGTTGCCGGCCACGAGTGGTTTCCCGTCGTTGTAGCCGTCGATGTACCAGTACACGCCCTTGTTGATCGGCGTGATGAGGCGCTGCTGGCCGTCGTCGAAGACGGGCGCGTTCGGGGTGACGACCTCGGGGAAGCGGTTCTTCCACGTGTAGACCGTCGGGCTGCCCTGGACCGTCGCCGTCACCGTCACCCACTGGCCGCCGAAGGGGACCTTCAGTGTGATCGTTCCCGGCGCGACGGGCTGGCCGTCGACCTGATAGCTGGCCCCGGCCACGTCGGGGATAGTGATCGTCGACGTGAGGTTGTCGAACGTCGGCGCCTGGGGCTTGGCGGGGAAGGTGTGGCACCACTGCGTCTGGCCCTTGAGCAGCGTCACCGAGGGCTCGGCGGCGCGGACGTCGAGGCAGACGGTCTGGCCCTCGAACTGGTTGAGGAGGACGACGCTGGCGGC
>NZ_BAAGXC010000039.1:0-5390 GCF_054780035.1 Mariniluteicoccus endophyticus
AGCGTGCTTAAAGTCAATGCCAAATATTATATGCACAGATGTTATGTTTGTGTGTTCCCGGCACTGGTTGTCTCACTGTGTTTGTGGTGGGGTGGTTGGTGTTGGATTTCTTTGAGTAGATTATTGGGCCAGATGTTTTTCTGGTTTGCCTGGTGATTGCTTGATGTTGTTTGACGCCTGTGCCCCTTGTGGGGTTTGGTGATATTTTTCAACGGAGAGTTTGATCCTGGCTCAGGACGAACGCTGGCGGCGTGCTTAACACATGCAAGTCGAACGGTAAGGCCCTTCGGGGTACACGAGTGGCGAACGGGTGAGTAACACGTGAGCAACCTGCCCTTCACTCTGGGATAAGCACTCGAAAGGGTGTCTAATACTGGATATTCACATGTCATCGCATGGTGGTTTGTGGAAAGTTTTTCGGTGAGGGATGGGCTCGCGGCCTATCAGCTTGTTGGTGAGGTAGTGGCTCACCAAGGCTTCGACGGGTAGCCGGCCTGAGAGGGCGACCGGCCACACTGGGACTGAGATACGGCCCAGACTCCTACGGGAGGCAGCAGTGGGGAATATTGCACAATGGGCGGAAGCCTGATGCAGCAACGCCGCGTGCGGGATGACGGCCTTCGGGTTGTAAACCGCTTTCAGCAGGGACGAAGCGCAAGTGACGGTACCTGCAGAAGAAGGACCGGCCAACTACGTGCCAGCAGCCGCGGTGATACGTAGGGTCCGAGCGTTGTCCGGAATTATTGGGCGTAAAGAGCTTGTAGGCGGTTTGTCGCGTCGGAAGTGAAAACTCAGGGCTTAACTCTGAGCTTGCTTCCGATACGGGCTGACTAGAGGAAGTTAGGGGAGAACGGAATTCCTGGTGGAGCGGTGGAATGCGCAGATATCAGGAGGAACACCGGTGGCGAAGGCGGTTCTCTGGGACTTTCCTGACGCTGAGAAGCGAAAGCGTGGGGAGCAAACAGGCTTAGATACCCTGGTAGTCCACGCCGTAAACGGTGGGCACTAGGTGTGGGTCACATTCCACGTGATCCGTGCCGTAGCTAACGCATTAAGTGCCCCGCCTGGGGAGTACGGCCGCAAGGCTAAAACTCAAAGGAATTGACGGGGGCCCGCACAAGCGGCGGAGCATGCGGATTAATTCGATGCAACGCGAAGAACCTTACCTGGGTTTGACATACACCGGAAACAGCCAGAGATGGTTGCCCCGTAAGGTCGGTGTACAGGTGGTGCATGGCTGTCGTCAGCTCGTGTCGTGAGATGTTGGGTTAAGTCCCGCAACGAGCGCAACCCTCGTCCTATGTTGCCAGCAATTCGGTTGGGGACTCATAGGAGACTGCCGGGGTCAACTCGGAGGAAGGTGGGGATGAGGTCAAGTCATCATGCCCCTTATGTCCAGGGCTTCACGCATGCTACAATGGCAGGTACAGAGGGCTGCGAGACCGTGAGGTTGAGCGAATCCCAAAAAGCCTGTCTCAGTTCGGATTGGGGTCTGCAACTCGACCCCATGAAGTCGGAGTCGCTAGTAATCGCAGATCAGCAACGCTGCGGTGAATACGTTCCCGGGCCTTGTACACACCGCCCGTCAAGTCATGAAAGTCGGCAACACCCGAAGCCGGTGGCCCAACCCTTGTGGGGGGAGCCGTCGAAGGTGGGGCTGGTAATTAGGACTAAGTCGTAACAAGGTAGCCGTACCGGAAGGTGCGGCTGGATCACCTCCTTTCTAAGGAGCTTTTGTGGCGGCCTGCTTCGGTGGGTTGTTCATGCACCCTTGTCATCGCCGGATGTGTGGTGGGGGGTGGCTCTGGATTGTGGAACATTGGCCTGAGCCTGGGTCTGGGTGCTCGTGTCTAGTACTGCCTCGCTGTGGTGGGGTGTGGAACGTTCGGGTGTCTGGGGTTGGGTGGAGCACGCTGTTGGGTCCTGAGGGATCGACTCCTGGTGGGGTGGGTTTCTTGTTGCGGACCTTGGTCTGGGCCGGTGGTTGCTGGTGTGGGTCGGGGTGTCGCCCGTATGTTGAGAACTTCACAGTGGACGCGAGCATCTTTGTAGTGATTTTTTGAACGAGTGTTATTTTTCAAGCTACTAAGGGCAATCGGTGGATGCCTAGGCACCAAGAGCCGATGAAGGACGTTGTAACCTGCGATAAGCCCCGGGGAGCTGGTAAACGAGCTTTGATCCGGGGATTTCCGAATAGGGAAACCTCGAAGGTGACCGGAGTAATGTCCGGCGACCCCATCCTGAATATATAGGGGTGTGGGAGGGAACGTGGGGAAGTGAAACATCTCAGTACCCATAGGAAGAGAAAACAACAGTGATTCCGTAAGTAGTGGCGAGCGAACGCGGAAGAGGCCAAACCAGGCGTGTGTGATAGCCGGCGGGCGTTGCATGTCTGGGGTTGTGGGGCCATCGTGATCGATCTGCCGGTCGGTCGGCCAGTAAGAAATGATGACGGAAGACGAAGGACTCTGGGAAGGTCCGGCACAGAAGGTAATACCCCTGTAGTCGTAATGTTGTCACTGGTTGATGTCACCCCAAGTAGCACGGGACCCCTGAAATCTCGTGTGAATCTGGCGGGACCACCCGCTAAGCCTAAATACTCCTTGGTGACCGATAGCGGACAAGTACCGTGAGGGAAAGGTGAAAAGTACCCCGGGAGGGGAGTGAAATAGTACCTGAAACCGATTGCCTACAATCCGTCGGAGCCTTTCGGGGTGACGGCGTGCCTTTTGAAGAATGAGCCTGCGAGTTAGTGGTATGTGGCGAGGTTAACCCGTGTGGGGTAGCCGTAGCGAAAGCGAGTCCGAACAGGGCGGTTGAGTCGCATGCTCTAGACCCGAAGCGGAGTGATCTATCCATGGCCAGGTTGAAGCGACGGTAAGACGTCGTGGAGGACCGAACCCACCTCAGTTGAAAATGGGGGGGATGAGCTGTGGATAGGGGTGAAAGGCCAATCAAACTCCGTAATAGCTGGTTCTCCCCGAAATGCATTTAGGTGCAGCGTCGTCTGTTTCTTGCCGGAGGTAGAGCACTGGATAGTCTAGGGGGCCCACAAGCTTACCGAAATTAACCAAACTCCGAATGCCGGTAAGTGAGAGGACGGCAGTGAGACGGTGGGGGATAAGCTTCATCGTCGAGAGGGAAACAGCCCAGATCACCAACTAAGGCCCCTAAGCGATAGCTAAGTGGAAAAGGATGTGGAGTTGCGGTGACAACCAGGAGGTTGGCTTGGAAGCAGCCATCCTTGAAAGAGTGCGTAATAGCTCACTGGTCAAGTGATTCTGCGCCGACAATTTAGCGGGGCTCAAGCTATCCGCCGAAGTTGTGGCATTCACGCGTGTACCTGGCTTCGGTCCAGGTGTGTGGATGGGTAGGGGAGCGTCGTGTGCGCGACGAAGCGGCGGGGTGACCCAGTCGTGGAGAGCACACGAGTGAGAATGCAGGCATGAGTAGCGAATGACGGGTGAGAAACCCGTCCGCCGAATATCCAAGGGTTCCAGGGTCAAGCTAATCTGCCCTGGGTGAGTCGGGACCTAAGGCGAGGCCGACAGGCGTAGTCGATGGACAACGGGTTGATATTCCCGTACCGGCGTACAGACGCCCATGCTGAATCAGGTGATGCTAAGGATGGAAGCCGCTCGGATCCCTTCGGGGTGATGGGTGGTGACTCTTCGACCCGAACTTGTAGTAGGCAAGCTGCGGAGGGACGCAGGAAGGTAGCCCATCCCGGGCGATGGTTGTCCCGGGCTAAGTGTGTAGGGTGACACGTAGGCAAATCCGCGTGTTGTGTGCCTGAGACATGATGGCTGGACAGAACACGTTCTGTCGAGTGGGTGATCCTATGCTGCCTAGAAAATCTTCGTGAGCGAGTCTGTGAGCCGCCCGTACCCCAAACCGACACAGGTGGATAGGTAGAGAATACCAAGGCGATCGAGATAATCGTGGTGAAGGAACTCGGCAAAATACCCCCGTAACTTCGGAATAAGGGGGACCTGATTCGTGATGACATTTTCTGTTTGAGCGTTGAGGGTCGCAGAGACCAGGGGGAAGCGACTGTTTACTAAAAACACAGGTCCGTGCCAAGTCGTAAGACGATGTATACGGACTGACTCCTGCCCGGTGCTGGAAGGTTAAGGGGAACTGTCAGCGTGAGCGAAGCGGTGAACTTAAGCCCCAGTAAACGGCGGTGGTAACTATAACCATCCTAAGGTAGCGAAATTCCTTGTCGGGTAAGTTCCGACCTGCACGAATGGAGTAACGACTTCCCTACTGTCTCCACCACGAACTCGGCGAAATTGCACTACGAGTAAAGATGCTCGTTACGCGCAGCAGGACGGAAAGACCCCGGGACCTTTACTATAGTTTGGTATTGGTGATCGGTACAGCTTGTGTAGGATAGGTGGGAGACTGTGAAGCATTCACGCCAGTGAGTGTGGAGTCAACGTTGAAATACCACTCTGGTTGTTCTGGTTATCTAACCTCGGACCATGATCTGGTTCAGGGACAGTGCCTGATGGGTAGTTTGACTGGGGCGGTCGCCTCCCAAAAGGTAACGGAGGCGCCCAAAGGTTCCCTCAGCCTGGTTGGCAATCAGGTTTTGAGTGTAAGTGCACAAGGGAGCTTGACTGTGAGACAGACATGTCGAGCAGGGACGAAAGTCGGGACTAGTGATCTGACGGTGGCATGTGGAAGCGCCGTCACTCAACGGATAAAAGGTACCCCGGGGATAACAGGCTGATCTTGCCCGAGCGTCCATAGCGACGGCATGGTTTGGCACCTCGATGTCGGCTCGTCGCATCCTGGGGCTGGAGTCGGTCCCAAGGGTTGGGCTGTTCGCCCATTAAAGCGGCACGCGAGCTGGGTTTAGAACGTCGTGAGACAGTTCGGTCCCTATCCGCTGCGCGCGTAGGAGTCTTGAGAAGAGCTGTCCTTAGTACGAGAGGACCGGGACGGACTAACCTCTGGTGTGCCAGTTGTCCTGCCAAGGGCACGGCTGGTTGGCTACGTTGGGAAGTGATAACCGCTGAAAGCATCTAAGCGGGAAGCACGCTTCAAGATGAGGGCTCCCACCATTTTGGTTAAGGACCCCGGAAGACCACCGGGTGATAGGTCGGATGTGGAAGCACAGTAATGTGTGGAGCTGACCGATACTAATAGTCCGAGGGCTTGATAACACACACTTTTCTTCATGATTTTGCTACGAAGATGCTACGCGTCCACTGTGAGGTCTCTCGAGGTACGGTCGAGCCAACATTGTTGGTGCCGCGGATATCTCCATAGAGTTTCGGTGACCATAGCGTAAGGGAAATACCCGGTCCCATTCCGAACCCGGAAGTCAAGCCTTACAGCGCCGATGGTACTGCACACGGGAGTGTGTGGGAGACTAGGAC
>NZ_BAAGXC010000040.1:0-1299 GCF_054780035.1 Mariniluteicoccus endophyticus
TAGTGGGCAAGGTTGCGGAAGCCCAGCGCGGTGCCGCGGAGGTGCTCGAGTCGGCCGTTGATCGCCTCGGTCGGGCCGTTGCTGGTGCCGGGGTGGTCGAAGTAGGCCAGCACATCGAGGGCTCGGCGTTTCAGTGTCCGGCCGAGGCTGATGAGTTCTTTGAGCTGCTTGGGCACCCCGTCGGTGAGGTCGTCGATCACTGCCTGCAGTTCTCGCTTCCCGGCAGCGCGGTCGGGATGGCGGTAGGCGGCGACGATCCGCTGGTAGACGCCCCAGGTTGCCTCGACCTCGACGTGCTCATCACTGGCGAACACGGCCTTCAGGCGGGTGATCTGCTTGTCGGTGAGCAGGTCAGCGCCGGTGTGCAGCACGCGGCGGATCCCGTAGAGCGGGTCCCCGGACCGGCCACGATGGCCGAGGGTGGCCTGCTGGACGCGTTGGCGGCACTGATCGACCTTCTCGCCGGCCAGGGCAACGACGTGGAAGGGATCCATCACCGCTGTCGCCTCGGGCAGCTCCTCGGCGGTCGCGGTCTTGAAACCGGAGAACCCGTCCATTGCGACGACCTCGACTCCGTCGCGGAACTCGGCGGTCTGGCCATCGAGCCAGGCCTTGAACACCTTCTTCGAGCGCCCCGGGACCATGTCCAGCAGTCTGGAGGAGCCGGTGCCGTCGCGGATCGGGGTCAGGTCGATGATGACGGTGACGTATTTGCTGCCCCGGCGGGTATGGGACCACACGTGCTCGTCCACGCCGATCACACGGACCCCGTCGAACCGGGTGGAATCGTTGATCAACAGTTCCTGGCCGGTGGCCAGAATCGCGTCGTTGGCGGTGTTCCAGGCGACCGCGAGCCCGGCGGCGATCCGTGCGACGGACAAGCGATCGATGACTACGCCCTTGAGCGCCCACAGCGCTGCATGCCGGGAAAGGACCGCGCGAGGTTCGGCGGCGGCCGAGGTGTCCTGCCGCCACACGCTGCGACAGTCCGGGCACCGGTAGCGGCGCACTCTGACCTGCAACATCGTGGGCCTCCAGCCCATCGGGACGTGGGCGAGGCGACGGACGACGGTTCCTCGGGAGACGCCCTGCTGACCGCACTGGTGGCACCAGTTGTCCGGGTCGAGCACGCGGCATTCGAGGATCGAGCGGTCGGCGCCGATCGACTGTTTGGTCGCGGTCAGGCCCAGCCGATCGAGCTGGCAGAAGGTATCGAGATCGGGCGCGGTGAAGGTAGCGTTGGGCACGTCGAGGTCTTCCAGATGGCGAGCGTAGGAACTTCCATCTTCGGGAGACCTC
>NZ_BAAGXC010000041.1:0-654 GCF_054780035.1 Mariniluteicoccus endophyticus
CCCACACCGCATGAGCACCAGAACCAGGCGACCAATACATCAACCCACCCTGGAAACGCTGCGCACAACCACCATCCCGAAGCCCACAGAACTCCGCACCCGTCGGATAACGCAGCCCCGAACGCTCCGAACCCAGAACGCCATAACCCACACCGATCAGACCCCACACCGGATGAGCACCCGTCGCCGCAGACCAGTAGTCATAACCACCCTGGAAACGCTGCCCACAACCACCATCACGCAACCCACAGAACTCAGCACCCACCGGGAAACGCAACGGACCAGCCTCATACCCCTGCCAGCGATAAGACCCCAAGATCTCACCCCACACAGGAGCCGAACCCGAACCAGCCGACCAATACGCAAAACCACCCTGGAACGCCTGACCACAACCACCATCACGCAGCCCACAGAACTCACCATCGACCGGATACGCCAGCGGGCCACGCTCCCAGCCCTGCCACTCATACGTGCGAAGAATCTCACCCCACACCACACGAGCACCACCAGCAGGCGACCAATAGATCGACCCACCCTGGAACTTCTGACCACAACCACCATCACGAAGCCCACAGAACTCAGCACCCACCGGATAACCCAACGGACCACGCTCAAAGCCCTGCCACGCATACGACCCAAGAATCGCCCCCCACA